>CANRED010000005.1 GCA_947629555.1 uncultured Clostridia bacterium
CAAAAACATCATACCAGTTGGTGCTTCTTTTGTCTATTTTTTTATTTTATTTTTCCCACATATTATTTATGCTAATTACTTAAATTCTACTATTGTAACTCCCATTTCACCTTCACCAAAAGTGCCAAGTCTATATGATTTTACATGAGGACATTTTTTTAAAAAAGTATGAATACCTTTTCTTAGAGCACCAGTTCCTTTACCGTGAACTATTCTACAACTTGGTAAGTTTGCAATATAGCAATCATCTAAATATTTATCTACAATAGGGATTGCTTCATCAACATTAAGTCCTATAATATTAATTTCACTTGCTACATTTAAGGATTTCAAAGATACGGAACTTTTACTAACTGTTGTATGAGATTTTATAGATTGTTCACTTGCTTTTTGTAAATTATTTATACTAAAATTCATTTTAGCACTTCCAATTTGTAGTTGTACTTGATTAGATTTATTAGGAAGTGAAACAACAATTCCAGTTTGACCTAAAGCAGGAATTGATACATGCATTCCAACAAAAATATCTTCTTTTGCAATACCAATATTATTGTTATTTGTATCTTCAATTTTTGTTTGCTTTAATGTATCATTTAATTCATTTCGAAGTGCATTTGCATTTTTTAATGATGAAGTGTCATTGAGTTCTTTAATAATATTATCTGCGGTTTCTTTTGCGTCTAAAATAATTTTTTTGGCTTCTAATTTTGCATTATTTATAATTTGCTTTTTCTGCTCTTCCAATTCTGAGTTGTCATATTCTAAGTTCTTTTTTAATTGTTCTATCTCTTGAGAATTTGCTAATATCTTTTCTTTTTCTTGTTCTATTTTTAGCTTATCATCGTAAATACTTTTTAGTAAATCTTCAATATTAACAGTTGTATTATCAATTAATTTCTTGGCATTATCTAATATAGCTTTATCTAAGCCTAATTTGCTACTTATTTCAAAAGCATTACTTTTTCCAGGAACACCAATAATTAATCTATAGGTAGGTTGTAATTTTTCAATATCAAATTCGCAACTAGCATTTTCATAGCCATCAGTTACAAGAGCATAATTTTTTATTTCAGTATAGTGGGTAGTGGTTAGGGTTAAACAGTTCTTTTTACATAAATAGTCTAATATACTTATTGCTAAACTTGCACCTTCAATAGGATCCGTGCCTGAACCTATTTCATCAATTAGTACTAAACTATTTTCTGTTGCAGAATTTACAATATTAATTATTTTTACCATATGTGCAGAAAATGTACTTAAAGATTCTAATATACTTTGTTCGTCTCCAATATCTGCAAATATATTATCAAATACATATATGCTACTTTTTTCATTTGCTGGTATATAAAGACCAGACATACCCATTACAGATAATAATCCAACTGTTTTTAAGGTAACTGTTTTTCCACCTGTATTTGGACCTGTAATTACGAGATGAGAAAAATCTTTACCTATATTAATGTTTATAGGTACAACAGAATTTTTATCTATTAATGGATGTCTTGCTTTTATTAAATCAATGAATTTTGTGTCATTTATAATTGGCTCAACACCATTTATAGCGATACCATATTTTGCTTTAGCAAATATAAAATCTAATAATCCTATAGTAGAAGACGTCAAGTTTAATTCATTAGTATATGAATATAGCATTGAAGATAAATTTTGCAATATTTTTTCTATTTCCAGTATTTCATCTGATTTTAAATTAGTAATTTGATTATTTAACTCAAATACAGACATAGGTTCAATGAAAACTGTTGCACCTGTTGCAGAAATATCGTGTATAAATCCGCTTATTGATGAGCGATATTCTTGTTTTACAGGAACAACATATCTACCGTTTTTTACAGTTATAACTTTTTCTTGAATATATTTAGATTGCAAGACAGAGTTAAGTTTATTTCTTATATCTAGTTCAATTTTTCTTATAGTTCTTCTTATATTTTTTAAATTTGTAGAAGCATTGTCATCTATGGTATTTTCATCTATTATAGAAGAAAATATTTTATCTTCTACAGATTTATTACTATATAATTGAACAAAGTAATTTTCTAGATTAGGAAATGACTCATCATTTTTTCCTAAAGTGGAATTGAAATATTCTTTTAATTCTCTAGAAATTTTAAGTATATTTGAAATATCTAATAGCTCTTTTGCAGATAAAATGCCATTAGATTCTAGTTTTTTTATCATATAATTAATATTCTCTATTTGAGACAAAGGAGCATTCCCTTTTCGTAGTGTAAGTATAGTAGCTTCAGTAGTTTCACTTAATAATTTCTTTACGACTTCTTTGTCTGTAGAGGGAATAAGGTTATTTACTAATTCTTTTCCAATATAAGTATGAGTATAATTATTTAAATTATCTAATATTTTATTATATTCTAGTTTTTCTAAATCCATAAGGATACCTCCTAAAATTACATATATATTATTCCACAAAAATGCCTAAAAATCAATATTTACAGAATTATAAATTGAATATATACGAAAATAAGCATTGCAAAAAGTGGTATAAATGGATATAATAATTAAGTAACAATTAAGAGGTGAAAATAAAATATGGGAAATAAATATTTTGCACATTTTTGCACAATAACAAAACATAGATGGATAGTTTTTAAATTGTGTTGTAGAGCAGGTATACCATGGAGAGGATTAGTGCATGATTTGTCTAAATATTCACCTACAGAATTTATAGAATCTGCTAAATTTTATCAAGGAATAAGAAGTCCTATTCCAGTAGCAAGAAATGTGCAAGGTTATTCAAAGGCATGGCTACATCATAAAGGAAGAAACAAGCATCATATAGAATATTGGTATGATCCAGAAGTACCTGATAAATTTCCAATAATTCCATATAAGTATGCAGTAGAAATGATATGCGACGGATTAGCAGCAGGTATAGTTTATAATGGTAAAAATTGGACGCCAAGCACTCAATTAAGATACTGGGAATACAAAAGAAAAACTGCATTAGCAAATGAAAGAATAAAAGATTTATTAACAGAAGTATATACACAAGTAAGTAAATATGGCATAAATAAAACTATTAATCCAAAGAATTTAAAAAAATTGTATAATCAATATTGTATAGAGGATAATGAAAATAAGGAGAGTTAAAATTGTATAATAAAGAAAATATCAGAAATTTTAGCATTATTGCACATATTGATCATGGAAAATCAACTCTTGCAGATAGATTAATTGAAATGACAGGAGTATTATCTAAAAGAGAAATGGAAAATCAAGTGTTAGATAATATGGATTTAGAAAGAGAAAGAGGCATAACTATAAAAGCTCAAGCAGTAAGAATGGAATATACTGCAAAAAATGGTCAAAAATATATATTTAACTTAATAGATACGCCGGGGCATGTAGACTTTAATTATGAGGTATCAAGAAGTTTAGCAGCATGTGAAGGAGCAATTTTAGTAGTAGATGCGAGTCAGGGAATAGAGGCACAAACTCTTGCAAATGTTTATTTGGCACTCGATAATAATCTAGACATACTACCTGTAATAAATAAAGTGGATTTACCAAATGCAAGACCAGATGAAATAAAAAAGGAAATAGAAGATATAATTGGAATACCAGCAATGGATGCACCTTGCATATCTGCAAAATCTGGACTAAATGTAGATCAAGTATTAGAAAGAATTATAACTGAATTTAGTGCTCCAAAAGGAGATATAAATGAGCCACTTAAATGCTTAATATTTGACTCTTTTTATGATAATTATAAAGGAGCAGTAAGTTATGTTAGAGTAAAAACAGGCTCTGTAAAAGTAGGAGACGAAATTTTATTTATGGCAACAAATAAAAAATTTGTTGTAACAGAGGTAGGGTATTTAGAACCTGGTACTTATGTACCAACAGAAAAATTATCAGCAGGTGAGGTTGGATATATTGCAGCAAGTATAAAAAATGTTTCAGATTTACATGTTGGTGATACAATTACACTTGCGAACAACCCTGCACCAGAGCCATTGCCTGGATATAAAAAAGCAAACTCAATGGTTTATTGTGGATTATATCCATTAGATGGTAGTGAATATGAAAATTTAAAAACTGCATTAGAAAAATTAAAACTAAATGATGCTGCATTAAATTATGAGCCAGAAACCTCTATTGCTTTAGGATTTGGCTTTAGATGTGGATTTTTGGGATTACTTCATTTAGAGATAATTCAGGAAAGACTAGAGCGAGAATTCGATTTAGGTTTAATTACAACAGCACCATCTGTTATATATAATGTACACAAAACAAATGGAGAAGTAATAGAATTATATAATCCAGTAGACTTACCGCCAACTACAGAAATAAGTTATATAGAAGAACCAATAGTAAAAGCAGAAATTATGCTTCCTAAAGAATTTGTTGGAAATGTTATGGATATATGTCAACAAAGAAGAGGAACATATATAGATATGAAATATTTAGATACAACGAGAGTAATACTAGAATATGAATTACCTTTAAATGAAATTATATATGATTTCTTTGATACATTAAAATCTAAAACAAAGGGATATGCATCTTTTGATTATGAATTTAAAGAATATAGAAGGTCAGACCTTGTAAAATTAGATATTCATATAAATAACGAGCCAGTAGATGCGCTATCATTTATTGTTCATAAAGATTCTGCTTATACAAGAGGAAGAAAAATGACAGAAAAATTAAAAACAGTTATTCCAAGACAATTATTCGAAATTCCTTTACAAGCAGTTGTTGGAGGAAAAATAATAGCAAGAGAAACAATATCTGCCATGAGAAAAGATGTACTCGCAAAATGCTATGGTGGAGATATAACAAGGAAGAAAAAACTATTAGAGAAGCAGAAAAAAGGTAAAAAGAAAATGCGTCAAATTGGAAATGTAGAGATTCCACAAGAAGCATTTTTGAGTGTATTAAAACTTGATGATGAAGAGTAACTGTAAAAAATACTAAAAATTTAAAAAAACTATTGTAAAATAAAACATATTAGTATATATTTAATATAATAATTTATGGGAACAATAATACCCTTGCCTTCCTTATATGTAGGGAACGACGCCCTCGTCGTTCCGTTGCTCCAAAGATTCTTGCCTCCCTTACTTAAGGGAGGTGGCGCCGAAGGCGACGGAGGGTTCTATAAAAACCAAAGGAGAAATGTAAAATGCAAAACGCTGTAATCCTTGCAACTGTACACACACACACACACACACACACACACAATTAATTTAATAAAAATAAATATAAAACATAGAAACCACACAAAATTCTATGTGTATTTTTAGTACACGTAAAATTTTGTGTGGTTTTTTGTAATCTGTAGGGGTTGCATGGTATGCAACCCGCTACTTCAACAAAATTACTTAAAATTCAAAGGAGGAAAAATTTATGAACAAAATTAAAACAAAACTAACATTAATGGTGGTAATAATATTTGCAATATTAACACTACTATCAACAACAACACATGCAGTACTTCAAACAACTCGGAAGAGATAATTCTAAATACGATTATTCGTATAATTGGATAAAAGCAATAAGGCAGATGGAGAAAAAAGATGGGGGAATGGCACTAAACGAAACAATAAATGAAGAAACCCTACTTTCAGATACACCTAATAATATAGATGTGCATATGCTTAAAAACACAGAGTATGGTGCAGCAATACTTCTTGGAGCATCAGAATACGGAAAACAAGGAGACCCTAAAACAAACAATACAAGTACAACAAGAAGAATGGATAAAGGAAATACAACAGGAAAAGATTACCAAGCAAGTACAACAGGAAATGTATCTGGGGTATATGAAATAGGATATTCTAGTATGAATATATCAAAATCTGAATATGAATGGGTAGCAGGAACTTTAAATGCAAATAAAATATTTCGTTCTTCTACTATAGATTCAAGATATTATGATTTATATGATGATAGTGAAAATTCAGCAAAACCAGGAGATGCAACATTAGAGACAAATGGATGGCATGGCGGCTCTTCAGGTATGTGGGTTAATTCTCACAGCTCAGGCTTCATACGTGGTGGCGCTGGATCATTTGGCTTTCTCCCTTGGGATACATCTAATGGTCAATACTGTCGTGCTGGCGTGGTGGTTGGTGAAGGATTTTAATGTGGCTCTGACCTTTGATATTAAAAATAACTAAAATACTAAACTTAGGAGAAACCTATGAATAATAATAAAACGAAACAGAAATTAAATAAACACAAACGAGTTGCAGTAATAACAATATTTGCAATAATTTTGCTATGCCTAGTAATAACAACAACTAAAAAAAGCAATTTACAAAAAACTGCTCAAGGTGAAAATACACTACTAATTGGCGGAAAAACTAATATAGATATAAGTAAAATTGCAAGTAATACAGAAGTAAACCCACCAGTAGTAAGTGCTCGGAATGATACCAATAAAGTGGAATGAATCAACGAACTTGTGGGAAATAACAACAATAAATGATACAAATTGGTATGATTATTCTAATGGCATTTTTGCAAATGTAATGTTAAGTGATGGATATTATAAATCTGAATTACAGATAGGCATAACTAAAGAACAGTTAGCAGAAAACAATGTAGGGGTCGGCGTCCCTGACGACCCGGAACATATGGGTACAATCTTTACTTGGATACCAAGGTTTGCCTATTCAGATGATGGAGATATATTGTTCTTAAAAAATAATGGTGTACTAGAATATAATTATACAGTTGAAAATTGTTTTAATTTATTAGGCTATGGCACAAATCAATTAGATTTAGCATGTACAGGAATTTGGATAGGACAAAAAGAATTTGAATCTGAAACAGAATTAGAAGAAAAAAATACAGAAATGAATGATGAAAATAATATACAAGGGTTAATCTTTAACGAAAAAGTTTTATCTATAGGAGATAGTGAAAAAACAGCAATAGAAACATTAATTGCAAAATATGAAAATAAAAATAATACAATGGTACAAAATACAGATACAATGCAATTTAGACAAACAATAAAAATAATAAATACAAATATGAAAGTGCCAATAATACCAAAGCATATTATGGTAAAAGATGGAATAAAAGCAGACACAAAATATAGCGAAAATGAAATAGTATATGTACTAGATGGAAACGGAAACACACTCGAAAGAAATACAATGCCAATAGATGATGAAGAAACACAATATATATTTTATTTTGTAGATAGTGTAGGCAATATAAAGAAATATAAAGTAAACTATGGAATAGGTAGACCAGATATAAATAGTTTTAATATAAATAATACATTTTATGTTGTTTATGATAAAAATGGAAATGAAGACAGTAGTAGACCAATAGGAGAATCAGAGCCAACAGATTGGTATAATTATGAAGAACAATGGTGGGCCAATATTGTAGTAAGAGATAATGGACAAGAAAATTATTATGTATGGATACCAAGATACGAATATAAGTTAGATCAAGAAAATGAATGCTCATCTGTACAATTTATATCAAAAAAACAAACAAAAGCAGATAGTGGTTATGAAATACCAGAAGCATTTAGTTGGAACGAAACACCAATAAGTGGTTACTGGATAGGAAAATATAAGTTAAGAGATGGCGAAAGCAAGAGCCCAAATATATCTGGATTAGGTGGAACAATAGAAGTAAATGGAATATCAAGTAAAACAGATAGTTATACTTATGAGATGTATTTAATACGTAACGGAAAAAGAATAATTAAAGATGCAAATAATAAATATATTGATGGAAGTATACCAATAGATTTAAAACAAGAATCAGATGAAAATAATAATTATAAATTTACAGATTTAGAGGCTGGTAAATATACAGTAAACATAATAGTAAAAGATTCTGATGGAAAACATGTAAAAGGAATAACAAAAGAAGTAGAAGTACTAGATAAAGTAAAGGCAAATATACCAGATTTAAGTAAAATAAAATACTATAACGATATAACATACTATGTAACTTATGACGAATTTGGAAAAGAAACAAGTAATATACCATTAGGAGAAAAACTACCAAATGAAATAGAAGGTTGGTATGATTACGATAATAATAAAAAAGCAACAATAGTTATAAGAGATAGTTCAAATGAAACATATTATGAATGGATACCAAAATATCAATATAAAACAGATGATTCTAGTCATATAATGTATATAAGTACAGAACAGTTAGAAGCAAATGAAGGATATACAATACCTGAAGAATTTTCAATAGAGGGACAAGAAGCAGGATATTGGAAGGAAAAATATAAATATTCAAATAGATTACTTGCAACTATTAAAAATATTGATAATAAAATAGTAGTAAATAACATAGTAACTAGCGTACAAAATGCAACTTACGAAATTAGCTTAATACAAGCAGGAAAGAGAATAGAACCACAAGTACACGCAGTAGTAGATGGAACACATACTTTCGATAATTTAGAAAAAGAAAAACTTTATACAATACATTTAGTAGCAAAAGATGAAAATGAAAATGTAATAGGTGGATATACAAGACAAATGAAGTTAGTAGACATAGTAGTTGATACAAATAATTTCTATCCAAATAATACATTTTATGTAGTTTATGATGAAGATGGAAATGAAGACAGCAGTATACCAATAAATGAAAGTGATAATTATCCAGATAATTGGTATAATTATACAGAGCAATTATGGGCAAATATTGTAGTAAGAGATAAAGGACAGGAAAATTATTTTGTATGGATACCAAGATACGAATATAAATTAAACAGTACAAATGAAGAAGCAAATGTAGTATTTATATCAACAGCACAAACAGAGCCGGATGAGGGTTATGAAATACCAGAAGCATTTAAGTGGAATGAAACACCAATACCGGGTTACTGGATAGGAAAGTATAAATTGAGAGACGCAGATGAAGCAGTTGCAACAAAAATATTCGGATTGGGTGGAAAAATTGAAATAGAAGGAATAGCTAGTCAATCAGATAATTATATGTATGAAGTATATTTAATAAAGGACGGACATAGAATTGTATGGAATGAAGGAAATAATCAATATGAATATGGAACAACACCAGTAAATTTAAAAGACGAAATGGACGAAAATGGAAAATACAAGTTTATAAATTTAGAGCCAGGAATATATACAGTAAATATAATTGTGAAAGATGAAAATGGAAAACACGTAAAAGGAATAGCAAATGAAGTAGAAGTTCTAGATAAAGTAAAAGAGAATGCACCAGATTTGAGTAAACTTGATTATATAAATAACTTAACATACTATGTAGTATATAGTGATTTAGGAGAAGATAGCAATATTCCAGTAGAAGAAAAAAAGCAAGAAGAGATAGAAAAATGGTACAATTATGATGAAAACAAGAAAGCGACAGTAGTTATAAGGGAATTAGGAAAAGAAACATATTATGAATGGATACCAAGGTACCAATGTAAAATTGATGACCCCAACCATATAATGTATATAAGTACAGAACAAACAGATGCAGATAAAGGATATACTATACCAGAAGAATTTTCAGTAGAAGGACAAGAGGATGGATATTGGAAAGAAAAGCAAAAATTTACAAATAGATTAATAGTAGATATAAAAACAATTAATAAAGAAATTCATGTAAATAATTTGATTTTTAATGGACAAACAGGAATAATATATAATATGTATTTACTAAAAGATGGAAAAATACAAGAATCTCAAACTCTAATAATAGGTCAATCATATACATTTAATATAACTAACGAGGGGAAATATGCAGTACATGTAGAAGTAATAAATACACTAACTGGAACAATAGCAGGATATGCAAAAGAGGTTTATATAGCAAATCAAGAAGCACCAGATGTAACAGGATTTAACAAAAATAATACTTACTATGTAACTTATGATGAGGAAGGAAATGAAACTTTAACATCAATAGCACAAAGTGCTCCAAGCAACTGGTATAATTATGCAGAACAAAACTGGGCAAATATAGTAGTAAAAGACGAAACTTTAGAAACAGAAAACTATTTTGTATGGATACCAAGATACGAATATAAGCTAGATGAAGAAAGCGAAAGTGTAATTGCAATGCTAATACCAAGTACAAAAACAGATGCAGATAAAGATTACAAAATACCAGATGCATTTACTTGGAATGGAACACCAATACCAGGCTACTGGATAGGAAAGTATAAATTAAGGGAAAAGTAAATTAAAATAATAAAGAAAGAATGCACTTTTGGATTTAATATCCAAAAGTGCATTCTTAATCACATTATCATCAACGTAATCTTATCTCCATTTTTCTTTATAAAGCCTTCTTCTTTTAATAATTTCATTTCTCTCATCATTGCACTTCTGTCTATTCTTAAATAATCTGCTAAATCTGTAAGAGAAAGGTCAAGAGTAAAGGTTTTGTTAAAGTTTTTTTCAGATAAAATTTTAAAATAAGAAATTAATTTATCTCTAATTGTTTTCTTAGATAATAATTCTATTCTTAAGTTTAAATCTGATACTTTAGTTAAAACCAAATTAGGAAGTCCTAGAGTAAGTTCTTCATGAAATTTGCAGTTTTTCTTGCAACGTTTTTCAAAAATATCATAGTTAAATATTAAAATTTTAGATTTTTCTTTAGCAATAACAAAAAGCTCATTATTTGTATTTATCTGATAAAAAATCTCTCCGAAAATATCGAATTTATTAAATCTTTCTACAACCATTTGATTTCCATTAAAGTCATATCTCATTAAGTCTGCAGAACCTTCTAATACAATACAAACCTGATTTCTATTAACAATATATGTAGTTATAATTTCATTTTTTTCAAAAGTTTTTTCTTGGATTTTATCACAAGAAGATATTAAATTTTGACAGAATTTTTCTATATTAAAATTATTTTTCATTAAATACCACCTCAAGATAGGAATATTATACCAGTAAAAAGTTGCAAATGCAACAAAAACGCATTAAAACACATAAAAAATATTTATGGAAATCTTTGAAAAGCCATATTATACAAGAGATTAAAGGAATGTAATAAAAGTGTAAAATTTATATTATTATTGTAATATAAATGTAATATTTGGTGCAATTCACTATTTTTAACATTTTTTAGTAGTCATTTAATCAAAATATTAAAAAACTAAAAAAAGTTGCAAATGCAACTTTTAATTAATATAAAATTATATGATAATGATATCAACAAATGAGAAAAGGAGTGGGGGATAATGAAAGTAATAAAAAGAGATGGAAGAGCAACAGATTTTAATAGCGATAAGATTAAAGTAGCGATTGAAAAAGCAAACAAAGAAGTAAGACCAACACAAAGGGCAACAGATGAGGATATTGCAAACATAATAAAGTACATAGAAGAATTAGATAAGAAGAGAATATTAGTAGAAGACATTCAAGATGTAATTGAATGCAAGTTAATGGAATTGAATAAATATGAATTAGCAAAAAAATATATTGTATATAGATATACTAGAGCATTAGTTAGAAAACAAAATACAACTGATGAATCAATTTTAGGTTTAATTAAAAATACAAATAAAGAATTAATGGAAGAAAATTCTAATAAAAATGCAATAGTTGCTTCAACTCAAAGAGATTTAATAGCTGGAGAGGTATCTAAAGATTTAACAAAAAGAATTTTATTACCAGAAAAAATTAGTAAAGCACATGAAGAAGGTATACTACACTTCCATGATGCAGACTATTTCTTACAACCAATATTTAATTGTTGCTTAATTAACATAGGAGATATGTTAGATAACGGAACAGTTATGAATGGAAAATTAATAGAAAGTCCAAAGAGCTTCCAAGTTGCTTGTACTATTACAACACAAATAATAGCAGCAGTTGCAAGTAGCCAATATGGTGGACAATCTGTTGATATAAAACATTTAGGTAAGTATTTAAGAAAAAGCTATGTTAAATTTAAAACTGAATTAGAAGAAAAATATTCAGATAAATTATCAGCTGATTTAATAGAAAGTATCGCAAAAGAGCGTTTAAAATCTGAATTAGCATCTGGAGTTCAAACAATACAATATCAAATAAATACATTAATGACAACAAATGGACAATCTCCTTTCGTAACATTATTCTTAAATCTAGATAAAGATGATGAATATATAGAAGAAAATGCTATGATTATAGAAGAGATTTTAAAACAAAGATATAAAGGTATAAAAAATGAAAAAGGTGTATATATAACACCAGCATTTCCAAAACTTATATATGTTTTAGATGAACACAACTGCTTAAAAGGTGGTAAATATGATTATTTAACAAAACTTGCAGTAAAATGTTCTTCAAAAAGATTATATCCAGATTATATTTCAGCAAAGAAAATGCGTGAAAATTATGAAGGTAATGTATTTAGTCCAATGGGATGCAGAAGTTTCTTGTCTCCATGGAAAGATGAAAATGGAAATTATAAATTCGAAGGAAGATTTAATCAGGGTGTTGTAAGTATTAACTTACCTCAAGTAGGAATAGTAGCAAAAGGTGATGAAGAAAAATTCTGGAATCTATTAGATGAAAGATTAGAGTTATGTTATGAAGCTTTAATGTGTAGACATTATGCATTATTAAACTGCGTATCTGATATTAGCCCTATACATTGGAAATATGGAGCAATAGCAAGACTAAAATCAGGAGAAAAAATAGATAAATTATTAAAAGGTGGATATTCTACTCTTTCTTTAGGATATATAGGATTATATGAATTAACAAAATTAATGAAAGGTGTATCTCATACAACAAAAGAAGGACATGACTTTGCAGTAAGAGTTATGCAACACTTAAGAGATACTACAGATAGATGGAAAAAAGAATCAGGATTAGGTTTTGCATTATATGGAACACCAGCAGAATCTCTATGCTACAGATTTGCAAAAATAGATCAAAAGAAATTTGGAGACATTAAAGATGTTACAGATAAAGGATACTATACTAATTCATACCATGTAGATGTAAGAGAAAAAATTGATGCTTTTGCAAAATTAAAGTTTGAAAGTGAATTCCAAAGTATATCATCAGGTGGAGCAATATCTTATGTTGAAATACCAAATATGAGACACAACTTAGAGGCATTAGAAGAATTAGTTAAATTTATTTATGATAATATTCAATATGCAGAATTTAATACAAAATCAGATTACTGCCATGTATGTGGATATGATGGAGAAATTATAATTAATGATAAATTAGAATGGGAATGTCCAAATTGTGGTAACAAAGACAAAAATAAAATGAACGTAACAAGACGTACATGTGGTTACTTAGGAGAAAATTTCTGGAACGAAGGAAAAACAAAAGAAATTAAAGCAAGGGTATTACACTTATAATATCAATGTTAATATATATGACTTCATTAATGTAGGGGTCGCATGATATGCGACCCGTATTTATACAATGAACTAAAATTAGCAGGAGGGAAATCAAATGAATTATGCAAAAATAAAAAAATGTGATGTAGCAAATGGACCAGGAGTTAGAGTTTCATTATTTGTTAGTGGTTGTACACATCATTGCAAAAATTGTTTCAATAAAGAGGCATGGGATTTTAACTATGGAAATTGTTTTAATCAACAAACTGAAGAAGAAATACTAGAAGCACTAAAACCAGATTATATACAAGGGTTATCTCTTTTAGGTGGAGAGCCAATGGAAAAGGCAAATCAAGAAGGATTATTACCATTAGTTAAAAAAGTAAAAGAAACTTATCCAAATAAATCAATATGGTGCTATTCAGGTTATACATTTGATGACCAAATATTAACAGGAAAAGCAAATGATAATGAGGTTACAAAGGAATTGTTAGATAATATAGATTATATAGTAGATGGAGAGTTCGTAGATGAACTTAAAAATCCTAGCTTAAAATTTAGAGGATCATCAAACCAAAGAATAATAGATGTAAAAAATAGTTTAAAAACAGGAACTGTAACATTATGGGAAAATGCATAGAAAATTTATTAAAGCGACACATTTTAGTTTTAATGTGTCGCTTTTTTCTAATTTTGAGACATAAACTTTTGCTTTGTTGAATCAATTTTTGTTTGTTCAACATTTTCTGTTTTGTACCAACCTTTTTCAGCCATTAAATTATATATTTTATTCTGTATATCTAAAGAAACATTTAAAGCATCTTTAAAAGCTGTATGAACATCGGCTGTTGTTGATTCTATACTTCCATGAAGATATAAATCGCAAACGCCTTTAATTATTAATAATTCTTTTTCCATTAAATCTTTATCTTCCATATAGTGCCTCCTTATAATAAATTTAAAAACTTGTTAAATAATTCAGTATGTTTTTGTTCTAATTCTTTCATATAACTTGAAAGAGCAGGATCAGTTAATTGGCTTGAAGCCTTGTTACTACATGATTGCATAAATTTTTCATGTCCTAAAGCATCTTCAATGTATAAAAGTTCTTTGTTTGTCATATTAATCACCTCTTAAAAATATAATTGCCAAATTTTAAAAATATATACTAAATATGGAAAATAAAATTGGTAACATAAAATTAATCAAAGATATATTATATAGTATATACAAAAAATGGAGTGCATGACCTAACTCCATATTAAAACAAAGGAGGAGAAAATGTGAGAACTCAACAAACAATGATGGTACAAAGATATCTACGTAGATTTGATGAAATACTTAATCAAATGGCAAATAAAATGTTATCAGCAAAATATGATAACAATATAACAACATATTTTATAAAATGTATGATACCGCATCACCAAGCAGCAATTTATATGTGCGAAAATTTATTGCAATATACTAATTACCAACCGCTACAGCAAATTGCAAGAAATATAATTCAAATGCAAACAAGAGGAATAGAACAGATGACAGAAATAGCAAAGACAACAACAGGATATTTAAATACATTAGAAGACGCTAATTGCTATATGATAAAATACTTATCTATTACTAAAAATATGATTTATAGAATGAAAAATAGCCCAAGATGTGCTAATATAAATTTAAATTTTGTAAATGAAATGATACCACATCATGAAGGAGCTATTGCAATGTGTGAAAACTTGCTTCAATATCCAATCGACCCTAGATTAGTTAAAGTTGCAGAAACTATTATACAAGAGCAAAGTGAAGGCGTAAGACAGTTAAAACAAATACGAAAAGATTTGTGCTAATTATATTTAAGTTGATAAAAAATATAACTTAGAATTATGAATTTACTCTTAAAGGTACAAAAATAGATGGAAAAGACTATACTAATGAGGAAATTTTTGATTGTTTCCAAATAACTAACATAGAAAAAACAGATAAACTTGGAACAGAACAAAGACAAGATGCAATATAATTTATTATTGAAAATGATAAGATATTATATAATAATTTCTTATCATTTTTTGTTTAAGTATTTTTATTGACATAGCGTTATTTGGAGATATATAATCAATACAAATATTCCTAAAAGGTGGAAAAGTCAATGTTAAATCAATTTTCCAGAACAGAGTTATTAATTGGAAAAAATAGAATAGAAAAGCTACAAAATTCAAAAGTTGCAATATTCGGAATTGGTGGAGTAGGCTCATTTGTTGTAGAAGGATTAGCAAGAGGAGGAATAGGAAACTTTATATTAATAGATAACGATGAAGTTGATATAACTAATTTGAATAGGCAATTAATTGCAACACATTCAACAGTAGGAAAACCTAAAGTTGAAGTTGCAAAAGAAAGGATACTAGATATTAATCCAAAGGCAAATGTAGAAATTCATCAAGAATTTTTTATGCCAGATAGTGTAGAATTTTTTGATGATACAATTGATTATATAGTAGATGCAGTGGATACAGTAACTGCTAAAATAGAATTAGTTATGAGGGCAAATAAATTAAATATTCCAATTATATCTTGTATGGGAACAGGAAACAAATTAGATCCAACTAAATTTGAAGTAACAAATATTTATAAAACAAGTGTATGTCCTTTAGCAAAAGTTATGCGAAAAGAATTAAAAGCCAGAGGAATTAACAAGCTTAAAGTAGTTTACTCAAAAGAAGAGCCGATTAAAACTAATGCAGTAATAGAATCTACAACAAAAAAACAACCTCCAGGAAGTATATCATTTGTTCCATCAGTAGCAGGTTTAATTGTTGCAGGGGAAGTAATAAAAGATATTATAGGAGGAATTTAATTATGGAAAAGAACCAAAGTAATTTAAAAATCGTTATAGTTTTATTAGTAGTTATAATTTTATTATTAATAGGCCTTAGTATATTTTTTATAGAAGAATTTATAGATGAAAAAGAAGAAATTAAAAATTTGTATAACAACGATGATAGAGTTTATACAGATAATAGTTCTAATGTAACAAATAATGATAATAGCAACGATAACACAAACAGTAATGAAAATAATAATAAAAACTATATATCTAGAGAAAATGCTTTAAAAATAGCTTTAGATGATGCAAAAATAAATCAAAGTGATATTAGAGATATTGATATTGAATTAGACTATAAATATGGTCAAACAGTATACGAAGTTAATTTTGATTATCAACAATATGAGTATGAATATTACATTAATGCAGAAAGTGGTAATATTGTAAAATCTTTTAAAGAGATAGATTAATAAATATAATGGATAATGTATTGCAAACTGTAGGGGTCGCTTAGGTCAAGCGACCCACTTTCTAGTGAATGGTGAAGAGTGAATAGTTAATAATGAATAGTACAAAATTTGCTTTGGCAAATTTTGATGTAGGGGTCGGCGTCCAACTACGTATACTGAGTCACATACGTTCGAACAGCTTCAGCATCGACGACCCGGTTTTCTAAATTTTTCATAATTTATAAAAAATAATCATATTGAAAATAAAATTCTTTTGTGATATTATTCGTAGTAGATTGGGGGAAGATAAAATGAAGAATTTATTAAAAAAATCAGGATGGGTAAATATCTTAGTATCTATAATATTTGCTATCATTGGTATCTTTATGATAGTAAAAACAGATTCAGCACTTAAAATAATATCTTATGTTTTAGGCGGATTATTTATTCTTATAGGACTAGTTAAGTGCATAGATTATTTTGCATCAAAAGGAAAATATGATTTTTATAATTACGATTTAATGTATGGAATTATTGCTATTATTGTTGGTTTAATTACTATATTCTGTAGTGGTTTAATTGAATCTATGTTTAGATTTATAATAGCATTTTGGATAATATATAGTGGACTTATGAGATTATCATTGTCTATGAAATTACATACAGCAAAGATAAATATGTGGAATGTATCACTAATATTTTCAATTATAATGATAATTGGTGGTATATATATGTTGTTCCAAAATGGAGCATTAGTTCTAACTATAGGAATAATAATGTTAATATACTCAATAAGTGATTTAATTGAAAGTGTAATTTTTGTAAAGCATGTAGATGAATTATTATAATATAAATAAATTAGTAAAATAATGCTTGACTTTTAGAAGAAAAAAATGGTATATTTTAATTCGTGAATAAAATAGAAAACGACACATGTAGAGCAAATTGCTCGTAAATCTGATTACGGTACTAAAAAACAGTTGTAATTAGGTTACATGTGTTATTTTTTGTGCAAAAAAGAAAGGAGAAAAAATATGCCACAGACAAAATTTCAAAAATTAATGTTTGCTTTAATTACTGTTATTATTACAGTTCCATGTTTTGTATTTTATTGTTCATCTTATGAAGCAGGAGGTTTTAGTGTAGAAGTTATAAAAAATTCTTGGATTTTTATACCAATTGAATTTGTATTAGCATATTTATGCGAAATATTTATTGGAAGTCCTTTATCTGTAAAACTTGCATTAAAAGCAATAAATCCAAAGGAAAATGACCATATGATAGTTGAAACTGCCATAATATGTGCAACTGTTGGAATTATGTGCCCATTAATGAGCTTTTTGGCAACAATTATATATAATGGAATTATAGCAGTAGGAATGAATGGTGCACCATTGGATAATTTCCTTATTAACTTTATTCCATATTGGTTACAAAAAGTAGTACTTAATTTTCCATTTGCTTTACTTTCACAATTGTTCTTTATTCAACCATTAGTTAGAACAATTTTTAAAGCAATCTTTAAACAAAAAGATGAAAAAGTAGAGAACATAAACAAAGAGCAAGAATTAGTAGAAGCAAAATAAGTGTTGAAAATAAAATGGTTTGAGATTAATTAAATATTTTCTCAAACCATTTTTTCATATTAAGTAATATTTCATCTAAAGAATAAGAACTTTCATTTCTAAAATATTTTAAAAGTTCAACTAATATTCCATTCATAAGAAATGAAATATTTAATTTAAGATATTGATCTGTGCAGTTATTCTTTAAAGCATCGTAAATTTTATCACTAGCAATTTGTTTTAATTTTTCTAAAAATAAAAGAGACTCATCCGCAGATAATAACAATTTATATGTTTCTTCATTATCTTTTAAACATTGTATAATATTATCGAAATAATTTATAATATCTTGCTTAGAAAATAATTTTAAATCCTCACTACATAAAAGTTCTATTGTTTGTAATTGATAGTCGTGAGCAACTTCATATATATTATCATAATGAGTATAAAATGTACTTCTAGTCAAATCTGCTTTTTTTACTAATTCAGTAACAGTTATCTTATCTAATTGCTTTTTTTCATTAATCAATTCAGCAAAAGTTTTTTTAATTAAATTTCTGGTTTTTACAGAAGAAGAATTTAGACATTGTACCTTCATAATTCAAATCCTTTCCAAAAAAATAAACATATAAAGCATTATAACATAGTTTTATTAAAAGATAAATACAAAACAAACAAAAATGTCTAAATTTAGACACTTCTATTTATTTTATACTTCCAATATAAAAATAATAATAGTATAATATAGGGTAGACTTAAAAAGAGGGGAAGGATTTACTTTGCGAAAATTCACAGATTTCATAATAAATAAAAGACATTTCATTTTACTTTTATTCATTGTTCTTACAATAATTTCAGGTATAGCATCTGCAAAAGTGAAAATTAATCACGATATAGCAGAATATTTGCCAGATACATCAGAAACAAGAATAGGTATGGATATTATGGAAGAGGAATTTGCTGGAACTGAAACAAGTACTTTGAATTTGATGTTTGAAAATTTAGCAGATGAAGAAAAATTAGAAATAAAAAATGAATTAGAGGCAATAGATGGAGTAGATAGTGTAGATTATGATAATAGTGAAAATTATAATAAAGAAAATTACACTTTATATGTTATTACAGTAGATGATGAAGCTGATTCAAAAATATCAGCTGATGTATATAGCCAAATAACAGATAAATATAAGGATTACACGATTTATACAAGTGGAAATATATCTGATACTAATAAAACAGTACTACCTATTTGGATTATTGTGCTTGCCGTTGCCAGTGCTTTAGTTATTTTAATTATAATGTGTGAATCTTATGTTGAGCCATTTTTGTTTTTAACATCAATATTAATGGCGGTTGTTTTAAATAAAGGAACAAATATTATATTTGAAAATGTATCAAATATTACAGATTCAATAGCAGCAATATTGCAAATGGCTTTATCAATGGATTATTCAATAATGCTAATGAACAGATATGACCAAGAAAAAGAAGTTGAAAAAGATAAAGTAAAGGCAATGAAAAATGCGCTTTACAAAGCATTCCAAGCTATATCAAGTAGCTCTGTTACAACAATAGTTGGACTTTTAGCTTTAGTATTTATGAGTTTTAAAATTGGAAAAGATTTAGGCTTTGTTTTAGCAAAGGGTGTATTGTTTAGCTTAATATGTATTTTCTTTGTGCTTCCATCTTTAATACTAATATTCGATAAATGGATAATAAAAACGAAAAAGAAAAGCCCAAATATAAAATTAAATAAATTAGGTAGTTATAGCTACAAAATAAGATATATAGCACTTCCATTATTTCTTATAATTTTTGTTGGAAGTTTTATATTAAAGGGAAACTTAGGTATTGATTATACAGAATCTCAATTAGATGAAATATCTTCAGTATTTAATGAAAATAACCAAATTGCCATTATATATAAAAATGAAGATGAAGAAGAAATTTCAAAAAATTTAGAACAACTTGAAAATCAAGAAAAAATAGATGAAGTGTTGGCCTATGGAAATACAATTAACGAAAAATTGACCTTTGATAAATTAAACGCTAAATTGCATGATTTAGGTTCAGATGTTACTGTGGAAGATTATCTACTAAAAATAGTGTATTATGATTACTATAATCCAGATGGAAATAACAAAATGACATTTAATGACTTTATTACTTTTATTGAAGATGAAGCATATAGCAATCCAAAAACAAATGAAAAAATTGATGCTAAAACTAAAAATGACATTACAAGATTAAAAAACTTTGTTACAGTAACTTCTATTAACAGAAGTAGAACAGCAAGCGATATAGCAAGTATATTAGAAATTGACCAAAGTAAAATAAATGATATTCTTATTTATTATCTTTCAAAAAATAACAATACACAAATAGGACTAAATGAATTCATTAACTTTATGAATAAAGATGTTTTAACAAATGCAAAATATGCAGAAAAAATTGATACTGCAAGCAGAAATAGATTAAATACTTTGGCTACATTTACAAATAAACAAATAATACAAAATAAAATGACATATAATCAAATAGCGCAAATTTTTGGAATTGATAGTAATACAGTAAGCGAATTATACAAATATTATTTACTTGTAAATGATATAGATGCAAAAATGACAATTTCAGAATTTTCAAATTTTGTGTTAAATGTGTTATTAAATGATAGCACTTATGCAAGTAGTTTTGATGAGACAACAGTTCAAAATATAAAATTATTGGCAACCTTTAGTAATCTAGATATAATCAATAAACAGATGAATTCAGCAGAATTATCTAGTTTATTTGGCGTAGATGAAAAACTAGTTAATCAACTTTTATTTTTTAAATATGGATTTGGCAATGCTGAAGAACCATTAGTTTTAAGCCCAAAAGAATTCGTAGAGTTAATATTAAATAATGAAATGATAAAAAGTAGTATTGATGAAGCAAGAATAGCAAAATTACAATTATTATCTACTATTATGAATAGCAGTATAAATAATATAAGTTTTAGTTATCAAGAACTTTCTAAAGCAATAGGTTTAGATATTAATGCTACAAAAAATATATATACTTTATATGTTGCAAGCAAAAATAGCACAACTTTAACTCCACAAGAATTTGTAAATTTTGTACTTGAACATAAAAATGATAGTACTCTTGCAGGTCAAATAACAGAAAGCACTATTAAAGATTTGAATTTAGTTCAATCAGTTATGAACGGAGTTATAAATAATAAAAAATACAGTAGCAGTGAATTGTCTTCATTATTAGGTATAAATAAAGAAAGCACAGATTTACTTTATGGTTTATATAGTTCTAAATATGTAAATAAAAATTTCAGTTTATCCTTAAAGCAATTTATTGACTTCTTACTTAAAGATGTAGTTACAAATAGGGAATATGCAAGCAATTTTAGTGCAGATCAAATATCAAAGTTAAATACAGTTAATAACATTATGAATGCAACAATAAATAATACGAAATATACTGCAGATGAAATATTTGCTATTATTAGTAAGTTAAGTAATGATGTAGAAAAAAATACAGTTAAAATGCTTTATACATACTATGGAAGCAATAAGCAATATGATGATACATGGGAAATGACAGTAGAAGAATTTGTAAATTTTCTAAATAATGATGTTTTGCAAGATGAACGATTTTCAGACTTCATAGAAGATGATATGAGAAATAATATAGTAGAAGCAAAAACAACAGTAGAAGATGCAAAAGAATTACTAATAGGGGATAATTATTCAAGAGTTGTGCTAAACACAACACTTGATTTAGAAGGAGCAGAAACTTTTGAATTTGTTAAAAATGCAAAAGAGATGTTAGGAAAAAACTTAAATAATTTTTATATAATAGGAGATTCTCCTATGGCTTACGAAATGAGCCAAACTTTTGATAATGAATTAAACTTCATAACAGTAATAACAATGATAGCAATATTTATAGTTGTAGTAATTACATTTAAGTCAATCATTGTACCTATAATATTAGTATTAACAATACAAACAGCTGTATATTTAACAATGGGTATATTATCAATTGTAGGAGAAAATGTATACTTTATTGCAATACTTATCGTTCAAAGTATATTAATGGGTGCAACTATTGATTATGCAATCCTTTATACATCATATTATCTTGAAAATAGAAAAAGCAAAGGTATAAAAGAAGCAATTATAGATTCATACAATGGATCAATACACACTATACTAACTTCAAGCTCAATACTTATTATAGTAACTTTGATTATTGCAAAATTTGCATCTGCTATTGCAGCAAAAATATGTAAAACAATTTCAGAAGGAACCTTGTGTTCTACGATTCTGATTTTAATGTTATTGCCAGCAGTTCTTGCCGTTTGCGATAGATTTATAGTAAAGCATAAAAATAAATAAACAACTTATAAAAGCAAATAATTATTATTGAAAATTATTTGCTTTTATGTTATTATTTTCACTGAAAATAATAATAATTCGAAAGGATATGATTAAATATGTGTACAGCTGTAACTTATAATACAAAAAATCATTATTTTGGAAGAAATTTAGATTTAGAATATTCATATAAAGAAACTGTAACAATAACACCTAGAAATTATGAATTCAAATTTAGAAAAGTAAATTCAATAAAAAAGCACTATGCAATTATAGGAATGGCGTATGTAGCAAATGATTATCCTCTTTACTATGATGCTATAAATGAAAAGGGACTTGGCATGGCTGGATTAAATTTCCCAGGAAATGCAGACTATAAAGAAGAAAAAGAAAATATGAACAATATTGCGCCATTTGAATTCATCCCTTATGTTTTAGCTCAATGTTCTAATATTGAAGAAGTAAAGAAATTACTAGCCAATATAAATATAGCAAAAATAAATTTTAGTGATGAATTACCGGCTTCACCATTACATTGGATTATTTCAGATAAAGAAACTTCAATAACAGTGGAAAGTGTAAAAGATGGTTTAAAAATATATGATAATCCAGTAGGAATATTAACAAATAATCCTACATTTGATATTCATATGTTTAACTTAAACAATTATATGAATTTATCAATAGAACAACCTGAAAATAATTTTTCTAAAAATTTAAACTTAACTCCTTATAGTAGAGGAATGGGAGCAATGGGACTACCAGGTGATTTGTCATCAGCTTCAAGATTTGTAAAAGCAACATTTACGAAAATGAATTCCTTATCTGGAGATTCAGAATCAGAAAGTATTAGTCAATTCTTTCATATATTAGGCTCAGTTTATCAACAAAGAGGCTGTGTACACATGGGAGAAGATAAATATGAAATAACTATTTATAGTTCTTGTTGCAATATGGACAAGGGAATATATTACTATACAACTTATGAAAATAGTCAAATTACTGGAATTGACATGTATAAAGAAAATTTAGAAAGTAGTGAACTTATAAATTATAATTTAATTGAAGGTCAACAAATATTTATGCAAAATTAATGAAAAAATAGAGGGAAAAATGAATATTTTAGTAACAATTAATAATAAATATGTACATCAATTAAACATTTTGTTAAATTCTATACAAATTTCTAACAAGAATGAAAATTTTAATGTGTACGTATTAAATAGAGATTTAACTAACGAGCAAATTAACGAAATAAAAAAAGGACTAGATTTAGAAAGATTTTACATAAATGATATAAAGATTAATGAAGAAGAAATACTTAAACTACCAGTTTATGAGCAAAGGTATCCAGTTGAAATATACTTTAGAATTTTTGCAACAAAATATTTACCAGATGATATAGATAGAATTTTGTATTTAGATACTGATACATTAGTAATAAATAAGCTTGATGAATTATATAATATGGATTTTGAAGGAAATTATTTCATAGCAACAACTCATATAAGAAAAATGTTGCACAAGTTTAATGAAATAAGATTAGGCATAAATAAAGATGAACCATATATAAATTCAGGTGTTCTTTTAATGAACTTAAAAGAATTAAGAAAAGTAACATTTGAAAAAGATGTAATAGATTTTGTGCAAGAAAATAAAAAGAAATTAATGTTACCTGACCAAGATATAATTAGTTCAATATTTGGTGATAAAATAAAATTAGTAAGTGACTTAAAATATAATTTAGGTGATAGAAATTTAAACTACTATAATTTAAACAATCCAAAATCTAAAATAAGTATTAAGTGGATTCGTAAAAATACAGTAATTATTCATTATTTTGGTAAAAACAAGCCATGGAATAATGGATATGCAGGAAAATTAGGGTGTTTTTATTACAAATTTATAGATGAATTAGAAGCCAATAGTGATTATAAAAAAGTTTTAATTTTATCATGTGGAACAGGTGGGGGACACAATACAGCTGCAAAAGCAATACAAGAAGAACTTCTTAGCAGAAATATTAAAGCTGATTTTAAAGAATATTTGGAAATAATTAATCCTAAATTAAAAGACCAAATTAATAATTTATACATAAAATCTACAAATAAGAACGGAAAAATATTTAAAAAGGCATATAGTTTAGGAAAAATTTATGAAAAAACTAAATTAAAATCTCCGGTATATCTTCTTAATAGTTTAAATAAAGAAAAACTCTATAAATACATAAAAGATAATCGATATAATTTCATTGTAACTACACATTTATTTGCAGCTCAAGCATTAACAGCTATAAAAAAAGAACATCATATTCATTTTATGCAAGTTGCTACTGATTATGTGAGTATACCTTTTTGGGGAGAAACTAATCCGGATTACTTTGTTATTCCAAGTAAAGAATTAGAATCAGATTTTATAAAAAAGGGGACAAAAAAGCAAAAAATAATTTCATTAGGAATCCCTGTAATGCAACAATTTAGAGAAAAATACAATAAAAATGAAATAAAAAAACAATTAAATTTAAGTTTTAATAAAAAATATGTTTTAATTTTAAATGGAAGCATGGGTTTTGGTAATGTACAAGAAATAGCAAAAAAATTATTAGAAAATACTGAAGATGCTAGTTTTATTATTTCCTGTGGAAACAATAGCAAATTAGTTGAGACATTAAACAATGAGTATATGAATAATAACAGAATAATAGTACTTCCATATACTAATGAATTAGGAAAGTATGTAGCAAGTTGTGAGTTCGTACTTAGTAAACCAGGAGGTTTAACAACTACAGAAATTGCAACAATGAGAAAACCACTAATTCATATTATGCCAATACCGGGCTGTGAAAATTATAATGCGAATTTTTTTGCCAAAAGGCAAATGTCACTAAAGTGTGATAACTTAGAGCAAGTAGTAAATAATACGAAAGAACTATTAGAAAATCAAGCATTGCAAAACAAAATAATTGAAAATCAGAAAAAATATATAATAGGAGATGCTTGTGAAAAAATAGCAGATATTGTTATAAAACAATTAGATAGAGGTAATATGAGATGGAAAAATGTTTTGAAGAAGCAAGTATAGAATTAATGCCAGACGAAAACGAAGATGTAATTCATTTGTATGAACCATTAGAACTAAACTTAGATGAAAATTATCAATATATAAAAACTGGAAAGATATTTTCATTTTTTTCTAATTTGTTATATTATGGAGTTGCTTTTCCGGTTTTAACAGTTTTAAATAAAATAGTATATGATTTAAAAATAGAAGGAAAAGAAAATATAAAAAATTTAACAGCAGGAGCAATAAGTGTATCAAATCATGTATTAGTTTTAGATTGCACAATGGTAGGATTAGCACTTAAACAAAAGAAAGTGTATTTTACTACGCGAGAAGGTAGTTTTAAAATTCCTTTTATAAGAAAATTAATAAAACTATTAAGAGCAATACCAATTCCTACTAGTTTAAAAAGCAAAGAATATTTTATAAAAGAATTAGATAAAGCAATACAAAATGGCACAATAATACATTTTTATCCTGAAAAAGCCTTATGGCCTTATTATGAAAAAATAAGAAATTTTAAAGATGGTGCATTTGACTTTGCAATAAGAAATAATGTTCCAATTATTCCAATAGTTGTTACTTTTAGAGATCCAATAGGAATAAGGAAATTATTTAAGAAGAAAAAAGATGTTACAGTAAAAATATTAGAGCCAATAAAGTATACAGATGAACGAGCTAGCAAAAAAGAATGCGTAAAGCAATTAAAAGAACAAGTTTATCAAGTTATGAAAAACAATATGTAAAATATTGATAGGAGTGATGATATATGGATATAAAAGTAATAACAATATGTGGTAGTATGAGATATTCAAAGGAAATGATAAAAATAGCTGAAGAATTAGAATTGAAAAAAGGTTATGCCGTTATTCAATGTGTCTATAATTTAGACGGTTTAAAGTACGAAGGATTAGATGCAAATATTCTAGATAAAATACATAAAAAGAAAATTGACATTAGTGATGCTATTTATGTTGTTAATATAGATGGATATATTGGAAATGCAACTAAAAATGAAATTGAATATGCAATAAATAAAGGAAAAGAAGTAATATACCATGAAGAAATAAATTAATAATAGTATTTTATAAAGGAGTCAAATTTATATGGAATTAGTTCAAGTTGGAGAAAAAACTTATTATATAAAAAATCCTACAAACATAGGAATATACAAGATTGATGATAAAAATATATATTTAATTGATACCGGAAACGATAAAGATGCAGGTAAAAAAATATTAAAAATTGTTGATGAGCAGGGATGGAATGTTAAAGGGATAATAACAACACATTCCAACGCAGACCATATTGGTGGAAATAAAGTAATTCAAGATAGGACTAATTGTACAATACTTGCTAATAATATAGAGAAAAGTATTACAGAAAATCCTATTTTAGAGCCATCATTTTTATATGGTGGATATCCTTTTAAAGATATTAGAAATAAATTTTTACTAGCAAAAGAATCTACTGCAATTCAAATAGAAAATAATCTTCCAGAAGGACTTGAGTATTTTCCTGTAAAAGGACACTTTTTTGATATGATAGGAATAAAAACAAGTGATGATGTTTATTTTTTAGCAGATTCCTTATTTAGTGAAGAAACAATCACAAAATATCATTTGTTTTTTATCTATGATGTTAAAGAATATCTAAACACTTTAGATTTTTTAACTACTTTAAATGGTAAATTATTTATTCCATCACATTGTGAAGCAACAAATAATATAGCTTCATTAATAGAGCTTAACAGGAATAAAATTGAAGAAATTACCAATAAAATTTATGCAGCTTGTAAAGAAGAAAAAACTTTTGAAGAAATTTTAAAACATATATTTGACGAATATAATTTAGAGATGAATCCTAATCAATATGTATTAATTGGAAGTACAATAAAATCATATTTATCTTATTTGTATGACGAAAACAAAATATGCTATGAATTTAAAGATAACAAAATGTTATGGAAGCAAAAAAAGGAGGTAAAGTTTGAAAAATAAAATTTTATTATTTCTCATACCAATTATACTCATATTTATTTTAATAATTTTATATTTGTTTAACATTATTCCTCATAGATATTATACAAATAAAGACTTCAATATTGAAACATACATAAGTAGTATAGATAAAGATAATGATGGAATAGATGATCAAACTGATATATTAGTTAGCGTAAGGAAATATTTAGAAAGTAAACCCAAATATAAAAGTAAATATTATGCAACAGGTTATCCTGATGATGAGTACGGAGTTTGTACAGATGTCGTCGCATTTGGACTAAAGAATGCGGGATATGATTTAATGCAATTAGTAAATGAAGATATTATTAATAATAAAGAAAAATATAATATCGAAGTAATAGATAAAAATATTGATTTTCGCAGAGTAGGAAATTTAGACATATATTTTAAAAATAATACTATTTCATTAACGACAGACTTATCTAAAATAGAAGAATGGCAAGGTGGAGATATTGTTGTATTTAAAGGACATATAGGAATAATATCAGATAAAAGAAATAGAAAAGGCATTCCGTTTTTAATACATCATGCAAATCCAATGCAAATTAATTATGAGGAAGATGTATTAGAATTATATAGTAATGATTCTATAATTGGTCATTATAGAATTAGTTAAAACGAAAAGTGAATTGCAAAATGTAGGGGTCGCATGGTATGCGACCTATTTTCTTGTTAACAATTAGTTTTATACAAGAAAATGTGTTATAATTATAAATGCAACTAAAAATTTACAAAAAACAACTAAAAATTGGTAGTATGCAACCAGTAGAATATATATAATTTTATGCAGAAAGGAGGATTTTAAAATGAAATTATCAGATAATTTAAAAAATATTAGAAAAGAAAATAATTTATCTCAAGAGCAACTTGCAGAAAAATTGGGAGTATCTAGGCAAGCTGTTTCAAAATGGGAATCAGGACAGAGTTATCCAGAAATGGATAAAGTATTAATGATATGCAAAATGTTTAATTACAATATTGATGAACTTATGAATGAAAATATTAAAGAGGTAAATGAAACAAAACAAGCTAAAAATAGCATTAATAAATATATTGAGGACTTTTTTTCATTCATTACAAAAACTGTTGATATGCTAGGGGCTATGAAATTTAAACAAAAAATAAAGTGCTTTATTGAACAATTAGGCATAATATTATTTTTAATACTTGTATTTATAATACTAGGTGAATTATCAAACTCTATATTGTCTGGATTATTAGGAGGACTACCATTTAAAGCATATAATATTATATATAATATACTGAAATCAATTTATATTATAATAGCTTTATTCATTGGAATTACAGTTCTTTTACATATTTTTAAAATTAGATACTTGGATTATTATGAAATTATAAAAAAGGATGAAGATAGTAATATTAACGAAATTGAAGAAAAAAATGATAATAATGAAAATAAAAAAATATTTACTAAGAAAAATAAAGAAAAAATTATTATTAGAGATCCGGAACATTCCCAATCTAAATTTTTGAATGGATTAATAAGAATTGTAGTATGGTGCATAAAAATTTTTGCTTTGTTAATATCTATAGGTTTTGCCTTTTCTTTTATAATTATAACTGCTCTATTAGTACTTAGTTTTTTATTTGTAAAAACAGGATTAGTATTTTTTGGTAGTTTATTAGCACTATTGTCTGCATTAATGATAAATTTTATTATATTAGAATTGCTTTACAATTTTATTGTTAGTAGGAAATCAAAAAAGAATAGAATATCTATAATACTATTAATTTCATTAATATTGGCAGGCATAAGTATTGGAGTTATTTCAATAGGAGTAACACAATTTGATTATATTAAAGACCCTCAAAAAGCCAATGTTTTAGAAGATAACATTACTATGGAAATGACAGATAATTTATCAATAAACAATTTTAATAAACGCGTAAAAATGGAATATATAGAAACAGACAATAATGAAATAAAAGTTACAGTAAATTATTCAAAGTTTTATACTGTAAATATTTATAATCGTAATGAAACAATTAATATTGATATTTTTCAAGATGATTCACGAATTATGGAATCTATTAGAGATACTATTAAAGATATAAACAATAAAGAAATTTTGAATTATCATTCTCCTAGAATATATGTATATGCTTCAAAAGATAATATTGAAAAAATGCAACAAAATCAATATAACAAAATAGAGCAAAATAAATTTAAAAAATAAACTATGTTCTATATAACAAGTAAAATTTTAAAAAATAAGTAAAAACACTACCCAAAATAAAAAAGATATGTTACAATATTTGAAGAAAAACAAATAAAAGGAGGAATTATCTATGTCAGGACACTCAAAATGGCATAATATCGCAGCAAAAAAAGGAAAAGCAGATGCTGCAAGAGGAAAAATATTTACAAAATTAGGTAGAGAATTACTAATGGCTGTAAAACAAGGAGGACCAGACCCTGACAGTAATTCTAAATTAAGAGATGTAATAGCAAAATGTAAATCTAATAACATGCCTAACGATACTATAAATGGTGCTATAAAAAGAGCTGCAGGAGCAGGAAATAGCGAAAATTACGAAGAAATAGTTTATGAAGGTTATGGACCTAACGGAATAGCTGTTATTGTTAATGCATCTACAGATAATAGAAATAGAACTGCAGCAGATGTTAGACACGTTTTTGATAAATTTGGTGGAAACCTTGGTACAAATGGTTGTGTATCTTATATGTTTGAAAAGAAAGGTGTTATAGTAATTGAAAAGGCATCAACAAACTTATCAGAAGATGATTTAATGCTTATGGCAATAGATGCAGGAGCAGAAAATTTTGAAGCAGAAGATGAATATTACGAAATTACAACATCCGCTGATGATTTTTCAAATGTAAGAGAAGCATTAGAAAAAAACGGATTAACTTTTGTAGAAGCATCAGTTCAAATGGTTCCAAATATGTATACAAAGTTAGATGATGAAGGAGCAAGAAAAATGGGACTATTACTAGAAAAATTAGATGAATTAGATGATGTTATTGAAGTATACCATAACTGGGATGAATAAAAACATATATTAAAACAAAGGAGTGCATTAAACGCACTCCTTTTTGCTTAATATTTTTTGTTCTAAACTAGTTTGCGTTGCATATATATTACTAAGGTGGTATATTATGCAAATTTTAGATTTTTTTCCAAAGCATATAGTAAATATATTGCAATCTTATATTGATTCCACAAATGAAAATTTAGAAGAATTACGCTTTCGTGCAGGACAACCTATAATATTAAAATTATCAAATAGTGAGATTGTTTTAGAATATATAGTTACCAGTAATGATTTGTTAGAAATTGTAAGTCGATTATGTGAAAATTCAATATATTCATATCAAAATCAAATTTGCAATGGATACATAACTATTATGGGAGGACATAGAATTGGTTTAACGGGCAGTGTTGTAATACAAGATAATAAAATTATAAACATCAATTACATATCTAGTTTAAATTTTAGAATTGCTAGACAAATTATAGGATGTAGTAGTGAAATATTGAAACATATAATAGATTTTAATAATAATTCTATATATAATACTTTGATTGTTTCTCCTCCAGGGGCAGGAAAAACAACAATGTTAAGAGATGTAATAAGACAACTTAGTAATGGCATAGGTAATTTCTTGGGCAAAACAATTGGAATTGTGGACGAAAGAAGTGAAATTGCTGCAATGTACAAAGGAAGACCACAAAATGATATAGGAATTAGAACAGATATTTTAGAAAATATACCAAAAAATATTGGAATGAAAATGTTAATTAGAAGTATGTCACCGCAAATAATATGTGCAGATGAAATAGGTAGTATAGAAGACGTAGATGCAATTAAATATATAGTATGTTCAGGCGTAAAAGGTATTTTTACAGTTCATGGAAATAGTTTAGAACGATTAAATTCAAATCCATGTATAAAAGAACTACTAAATTTAAATATATTTGAGCGAATAATATTTTTAGATGAGAATGAAAAAGGCAAATTAAAGGAGATTTATGAATTGAAAGACAAAATATATGTTCTAAAAATAGTACAAGCAGCATATATATAATATATATGTTATTAATTTAATATAGGAGGAAAGCATGTTTTTAGTAAAAGGCATTATATACATATTAATTTTTTCTTCTTCTACATATATAGGAATATTAATTTCTAAACAGTATTCAAACAGAGTAAATGAATTAAAAGATTTAAAATTAGCATTAAATATTTTAAAAACCAAAATACGTTTTACAAATGAACCTTTATATAATATTTTTGATGAAATTGCAAATACCTCAAATGGCAACATTTCTAATCTATTTAATAACGTATGTAAAAAATTAAAAAATAATTCTGCAAGTGATGCATGGGAAGAAACTCTTGATACAGTCCCTTTGTCTATAAAACGAGAAGATAGACAAGTAATAAAAAGCATGGGGAGGATGTTAGGCAAAACAGATATAAACGGTCAACTAAGTGAGATAGAATTAACAGAAAATTTTTTAGAAACTCAAATTATTGATGCAGAAAATGAAAAAAATAAAAACGAAAAACTATATAGAACTTTAGGAATGATAACAGGAGTGGGAATTATAGTAATATTAATTTAACAAAGGAGATGCAATATTATGAATATAGATTTATTATTTAAAATCGCAGGAATTGGAATATTAGTAGCAGTATTGCATCAAGTTTTAGTAAAAGCTGGTAGGGAAGATCAAGCCATGATGACTACACTTGCTGGACTGGTAATTGTATTAACAATTGTAATTAAAGAAATTGCTACATTATTTACAACAGTAAAAACAATATTCAATTTGTAAGAAAGGATATTTAATGGATGTTATAAAAATTATAGGTGTGGGACTCGTTTCATTAATAATTATTATTATCTTAAAACAATATAAACCAGATTTTGCAATATATATATCAATACTTGCAGGGGCTATTATTTTGCTTTTAGTAATGGACAAGTTATCAAGTATTATTTCTTTGTTATCTAGCATACAAAATAAAGCAAATATAAATAATCAATTTTTAGTAATACTTCTAAAAATTACAGGAATTGCATTTTTAACAGAATATGCCTCAAGCATTTGCAAAGATGCTGGAGAAAGTGCAATAGCAACTAAAATTGATTTAGGAGGCAAAGTATTAATTATTGCAATTTCTATTCCTATTATACAAGCATTATTAGAATTAATTATAAGAATAATGCCTTAATTTTATTTATGTTTAAGTATTCTACATAACAAATCCATTTTCTAAAGGAAGTATATATGATAAAAAAAATAATTATAATTTTCTTTATAATTTCAAGTATTTGTGTAACTTCTTATGCCACGGATGAAATAATTAAAGAACAAATGTCTAGCTTAAAAATATCAGATTTTATAAGTGAATCAGAAAATTACACTAAAGATACATTTCCTAATTTAGATATAAATGAATTATTAAATTCTGCCATTAGCGGACAGATAAATAATAAAGGTATTTATAGCAGCATTTTTTCTTTATTAGGACAAGAACTAGTAAAAGTATTAAAAATACTTGCAAGTATACTATTAATAATTGTAATACATAGTTTATTAAAAAGTGTTAGTGATAATCTAGCAAATAACAGTGTTTCAAAAATTACATATTACGTTGAATATATTTTAATAGTAACACTAGTGCTTATTAGTTTTTCAGAAGTAATTACTATAACTAAAAATTCTATACAAAATTTAGTTGGCTTTGCTTATTCATTACTTCCAATTCTTCTAGCACTTGTTGCTTCAACAGGCAGTATAATATCTGTATCTGTAATACAACCAGTTATATTAGGTGCAATAGTATTTATAAGTAATATCATTCAAAATATAGTAATACCAATTTTACTTATAGCAGCTGTATTAGGAATTATATCTAACTTATCAGAAAAAATTCAGGTAGAAAAACTATCTAAATTCTTTAAATCTGGAATAGTATGGTTTTTAGGAGTAGTTGTTACACTTTTTGTTGGAATTTTATCAGTTGAGGGTACACTTTCTAGTAGTGTAGACGGAGTTACTGCAAAAACTACCAAGGCCGCAGTTTCAAATTTTGTTCCCGTTGTAGGTAAGGCATTAGGTGATTCTGTTGATACTGTTTTAGGTTGTACCAATATTTTAAAGAATGCTACTGGCTTAGTTGGAATTATAATAATAATTGGTATATGTGCTTTGCCAATTATAAAACTAACTATACTCACAGCTTCCTTTCAATTAGCAGGAGCATTAAGCGAACCTATTGCAGATAAAAACATAGTAAAATTATTAACGCAAATGGGAGATATTTTTAAAATATTGCTTGCTATAATGTTTTTTATTGCAGTTATGCTAATTGTTGGAATAACAATTATTATAAAAATATCTAATAGTGGATTAATGTATAGGTAGGTGATATTTTGATTTTATGGATAAAACAATGGGCAGAAGGTATTGTAATTGCTGTAATAATTGCTACAATATTAGAAATGCTTTTGCCAGACAATAAAAACAAAAAATATATTAATACTGTTATTGGAATATATATACTTTTTACTATAATTTCACCAGTTATTACAAAAGCGACAGGAAAGTCTATCAATATTGAAGATTACGCCAATATGGATACAAACTTAGCAACAAGCTATACAATAAACAATATAGCATTATTAGAAAATACCTCTAACGTAGAAGATGTTTACATAAAAACGCTAAAAGAAGATATTGTTAATAAATTAAAATTAAAAGGCTACAACACTAATTATATAGATTTAAAAATCAATACATCTTCTGAAAATAATTATGGAGAAATATTAGGTATATACATGAATATATCACTATTAGAAAATTCGAATATTACAAATATTAAAGAAATTAAAATTGATTTTAATAATGATGATAAAAAAAATAATGTTTCTGCAGGGGAGTTAAACAATATAAAAGAATTCCTGATGGATACGTATGGGATAGAAAAAAATAAAATACATATAAACGAATGAGGAGAGATTAGTTATGTTTGGTGATAAGTTTAAAAATATAAAGGCATTAATAAAAACAAAATCTGATAAAAGTAATGAGAATAAAAAGAAAATAGAAAATCTTGTTGTATTTTTAATTTTATTAATAATAACTATAATAGCAATTAATATTATACTAGGTGATAACAAAAATTCTAAGCAAAATAACAATGCACAAAATTCACAATATAAACAACTAGCAAGTGAAGTTAATAATAATTCTAGTAATATTTCTAATGATTTTGAATACAATTTAGAAGAAGATCTAGAAGACATTTTATCAAATATATCTGGTATAGGACAGGTTAAGGTTCTAGTTACATATTCACAAACAAGTGAAATTGTTCCTATGTACAATGAAAATTCCACAGAAAGTACAACACAGGAAACAGATACGAATGGTGGGGTAAGAACTATCCAACAAACAGATAATTCAAAGGAAATAATATATGAAGAACAATCTGGAGAAAAAGTGCCAATAACTAAAAAAGTAATTTTGCCAAAAATAGAAGGAGCAATAGTTATTGCACAAGGAGCAAATAATACTACCACGAAAATAAATATAATACAAGCAGTAGAAGCTGTGACAGGTCTTCCTACTCATAAAATTCAAGTATTTGAAATGAATTAAATTTAGGAGGTATAAAAAATGAAAGTTTTTAAAAGAAATCAATTAATTATATTGGTAATAGCCTTAATGTTGGTAACGGCAGGATATTTAAATTTTACATCTAATTATAGTAATGAATCACCGGTTGCAAGTAGTATTTCACTTGCAGATAGTCGGAGATGGTCAAATAGGAGATGCTACACTTGTAAGTAATGATAATATAGAAACATCTGAAACTCCTAACTCAGTAGGAGATGAAACTGATGCGAAGTTAGTATCTACAACAGAAGAAAAAGATTATTATTTTGAAAATTCAAGATTGGATAGAGATAAAATGTATTCACAAATGCTAGAATCATATCAGAAAATGTATGATGGCACTAATGCTTCTGGAGAGCAAAAAGCCATGGCAGCAAATGAAATTGCAAAAATCAATGCTACAAAAAACGCAATAATGATATCAGAAAATTTAATTAAAACTAAAGGCTTAAGTGATGTTGTAATATTTGTTAATGATACACAGATAAGTGTAGTACTAGATGCTACTGAATTAACACCAGAGCAAATTGCTCAAGTTCAAAATATAGTTTCAAGAGAAATGAATGCAAATATAGAAAATATACACATAAGTTGCAAGTAATTTATCAATATATTATATTGCTACAGAATATTTATCGCCAATATTGTAGATGTCGTGATAAAATACATATTAATTTTTTAAAATAACTTGTATTTAATTTATTTATTGGTATAATAACTAATAGAAATAAATTAATGGAGGTTATATGTATGTTAAAAAAAGTGGCAATACTTGCAAATGGTGGAGACGTTTCAGGATTTAATGCTGTTATTAGAGGAATAGTTAAAACAGCTGAAAAACATCATATTGAATGTTATGGTATCATAGATGGATATAGAGGATTATTAAAAAATGAATATGTAGAATTGTCATCTGCAGATAATGCATCAGGTATACTTCATAAGGGCGGATCTATAATAGGTTCATCTTTAAATGCAAATGTATTTAACTATAAAGTAGAGGAAAATGGCAAAGTAGAATATAAAGATTTATCAGATATATGTATAAAAAACGCTAAAGAAGCAGGATTTGATTGTATTTTTACTTTAGGTGGAGATAGTACTCAAAAGTCTGCTAGAGATTTCTTTGTAAAAGGATTGAACGTTATTGGAGTTCCTAAAACAATTGACAATGATGTTGCGTGTACAGAAATAACATTTGGATATAATACAGCAGTTTCTGTCGCAATGGAAGCAATAGATAGATTACATTCAACTGCAGAAACTCATCATAGAATAATGGTTCTAGAAGTTATGGGCAGATATGCAGGTTGGATTGCTCTAGAATCAGCAATAGCAGGTGGAGCAGATATTGCACTTATACCTGAAATTCCTTATGACATTGAAGGAGCTGCAAAGATAATAAAAGAAAGACAAGAAATAGGTAAAAATTTTAGTATTGTAGTTGTTGCAGAAGGAGCTTTTCCAAAAGGTGGAACATTAACAGTAAAAAACACAAGAGATGGTGGAGCAGGTGTAATTAATACTCAGCTTGGAGGAATAGGAGATAAAGTTGCAAGAGATTTAGAAGAATTAACTGGATTAACTGCAAGGAACACTACTTTGGGATACATGCAAAGAGGGGGTACACCAACCGCTTTTGATAGAGTTTTATCTACAAAATATGGCGCAAAAGCCATGGAATTAGCATTAGATGGAAAATTTGGTGTTTTAACAGTAATTAAAAATGGTAAATTAGGATACGTTTCATTAGAAGACGTTGTTGGAAATAACAAAGAAATAGGAGCAGTTTCTGGAGATACAGAAGAAAGTAATCTAAGAAAAGTAACAATGGATGATGATTTAGTAAAAACTGCTAAAAATATTGGAATATATTTAGGAGAATAAGTTGAAAAATAACGAATTTTATAATATAATAAATAAGGTCTATTAGAAGTAGACCTTATTTTATTTTGAAAGGAATGATATTAAAGTGAAAGCATTAATTAGTGTATCAGACAAAACTGGAATTGTAGAATTTGCAAAAGGACTTGAGAATAAAGGAATTGAAATAATTTCAACAGGAGGTACTTACAAAAAATTAAAAGAAGAGGGAGTTAATGCTATTGAAATATCAGAACTTACAGGATTTCCTGAATGCTTAGACGGAAGAGTAAAAACATTACACCCAAAAGTGCATGCAGGAATATTGGCCATGAGAAGCAATTCTAATCACATGAAGCAGTTACAAGATTTGAACATCGATACAATAGATTTTGTTGTAGTAAACTTATATCCATTTAAGCAAACTATATTAAAAGAAAATGTAACTAGAGAAGAGGCAGTTGAAAATATTGATATAGGTGGTCCAACAATGTTAAGAAGTGCTGCAAAAAATTATCAAGATGTTACAGTAATCACTGATCCAAATGACTATAATATAGTATTAGAAGAATTAAATAATAACAGAAAAGTATCTATTGATACAAAATTTTATTTAATGCAAAAAGTATTTGAACATACAGCAAATTATGATGCAATGATTTGCAAATACATAAAAGAACAAAGAAATGATGAATCTTTCCCTAATGAACTTACATTAACTTACGAAAAAGTACAAGAAATGAGATATGGTGAAAATCCACATCAAAAAGGAGCTTTATACAAAGAAGTGGGAAAATGTGTAGGCTCTTTAACTACCGCAAAACAATTAAACGGAAAAGAGTTATCATTTAATAACATAAATGATACAAATGGTGCTTTAGAATTATTAAAAGAATTTGATGAGCCAACTATCGTTGCTTGTAAGCATGGAAATCCATGTGGAGTAGGAAGCAGCAACAATATTTATGATGCATGGAAAAAAGCTTATGAAGCAGATAAAGTTTCTATTTTTGGTGGAATTGTTGTTTCAAATAGAGAAATAACAAAGCAAGTAGCTGAAGAAATGAAAGAAATATTCTTAGAAGTAATTGTTGCACCAAGTTACGAAAAAGAAGCATTAGATTTGCTTTTAACAAAGAAAAATTTAAGAGTATTAGAATTACCTGACATAACTGTAAAACAACCGGAAAATGCTTATGATATAAAAAAGATTAATGGTGGAATAATAGTTCAAACTATAGACTCAAAACTATTAGATGAATATGAAGTTGTAACTAACAGAAAGCCAACTGATAAAGAATTAGAAGATTTACTTTTTACTTGGAAAATAGTAAAATATGTCAAATCAAATGGTATAGCTTTAGGAAAAGATAAGCAATCTATTGGTATTGGTCCTGGACAAGTAAATAGAATTTGGGCTGCAAAGCAATCTATTGAACACTCAAAAGAATTAATAAATGATGATATTGTTAAAGGTGCAGTATTAGCATCAGATGCTTTCTTTCCATTCGCAGATTGTGTAGAAGCAGCACACGATGCTGGAATTACAGCAATAATTCAACCTGGTGGATCTGTTAGAGATCAAGAATCAATAGATAAATGTAATGAATATGGAATAGCAATGATATTCACTAAAATGAGACATTTTAGACATTAATAAATTTATTAAAGATTGGAATAATACTATTATGAAGAAATTTTGTATTTTTATTATAACAATTATTATATTAATTTTAATTATATTTGGCATAAAAATATTGATAGAAGATTACAAAATAAAACATGCAAAAATCGAAGTAACCTTAGCAAATGATTTAACAATAAACTTTACTGAAGAAAAACACGTATCCGATTTTATTACAAGTATTAATGGAAATATAGTTAATGATTACATTATAGATTCTACTCAAATTGGTGAAAAAAATGTAGAATTTGAATTTGTAAACGACGATGGAATTCAAGTTTCTTATAATTATACTGTCACAATAGTTGATAAAATTGCACCAATTATTTGGTTAAGCAATAGCTATTCAATAACTGTTGGAAATAACGTAGATTTGATTTCAAAAATTTTATGTGGAGATAATGAAGATAGTTACCCTAATCGTTATATAGAAGGAGAATATGATTATAATACGGTAGGTGCATATCCACTTATCTTCAAAGCAGTAGATAGAAGTGGTAATACTGCTGAACAAAAATTTACATTATATGTAAATGAAAAAAAACAAGGAACTAGTACAACTACACCAAAAACTTATACTTATTTTACAGATGTTGTAGAAGCTCAAAAAAAAGAAAATACAAAAATAGGGTTAGATGTTTCTTTTTGGCAAGGAGATATAGATTTTGAAACTCTAAAAAATGCAGGCGTTGAATTCATAATTATAAGAATAGGAAGCAGCAATGGAATAAACGGAGATTACTTTGTCGATTCAAAATTTCATGACAATATAGAAAAGGCAAATGAATATAACATTGATGTTGGATTATATTATTACTCTTATGCAAACTCTATTGAAAAGGCAAGAGAAGACGCTTTATGGGTAATAGAACAAATAAAAGGTTATGACATAAATTTGCCAATCGCATTTGATTGGGAAAATTGGGATTCATTCAATAATTATCATATAAGTTTTTGGGAATTAACTACTATGGCAACTACTTTTATAAATACTTTAGAGGAATATGGTTATAAAGGAATGCTATATAGCAGTAAAAATTATTTAGAGCGACTATGGTTGCCAAATAATCTTGAAACTTGGCTAGCACACTATACTAACAAAACAAATTACGAAGGCAATTATGCCTATTGGCAATTATGCAATAATGGTAAAATAGATGGAATTAATGGAGATGTAGATATTGATATAATGTACCTAAAATAATTTTAAGATTTGCAATATATTTTTAAGAATACTCTAATACAATGAGTATTCTTTTTTTGTTCTAAAGTAGACAAGAACTGAATATATATATTCTATACACTTTACAAGGGGAGGAATTGCTATGAATATAGATGAGAGAAAGCAATTTGCAAATACAACAGTTCAAAATCTTATATTAGAAAATAGAGGAAACCTTACTATATCTGGGGTTTTAGATGTTCTAAGTTTTGATGATCAAATTGTTATTGTAGAAACAGAACTAGGATTACTTAATGTAAAAGGTGAAAATTTACGAATTAACAAATTAAGCATTGATACATCAGAAGTAATAGTTGAAGGAGATATTTCTAGTCTTGCATATTCTGAAAAAGATTACGATAAAAAAAGTACATCTCTTTTTGGGAAAATATTTAAATAAGATAGGGTGAATATAAATGCAATTTCAAGTTTTAGAACAATTACATTCTTTTGCAATATTCATTTTAGTTGGCTTTTTAATAGGACTATTATTTGATTTTTTTAGAATATCTAGAAAAACATTTAAAACATCAGACTTAATAACTAGTATAGAAGATGTTTTATTCTGGATATTATCTGGTTTATTAACATTGTTTACAATTTTCAAATTTAATAACGGTGATATTAGAATTTATATTATATTAGGTATATTTATTGGAATTGCTATATACATGCTAATATTTAGTAAAATAGTTATAAACACATTAGTAAAGATAATTATATTTATAAAACGCATAATTTCTCATTTATTAAAAATTTGTTCTTATCCAATACAATTTATTCTAAAATTATTGAAAATTTTATTTAAACCTATTAAAAATTTACAAAAAGCAATATCAAATAAAACTAAAAAAATGTTAAAAATAAAGAAAAATCAAAATAAATCTAATTTAAAGAAGGATTTTGCATAATTTTGTTGAATAAAATAATATGCGGGTTTCCGTAAGGATTTAATTGATTCAAAATTAATGGAGTTTATTATACTTATGATGAAAAAGAAAATAAATTTTAAAAAAATTATTAAGTTAATATTCATAGCATTGATTGCTATATATGTTATTTATGTTTTTATAAATCAGCAAAAAACATTAAATTCATATAGATTAACGCAAGATTACTATGCAACTGAAATAGATAAACAAACGAAATATAAAGAAGAACTAACAGAAATAAAAAACAATATCAATTCACCAGAATACATAGAAAAAATTGCAAGAGAAAAGCTAGACATGTATTTACCAAACGAAAGAGTTTATATTGATATTGATCAATAAATCCTTAAAACTGAAAGGTTTTAAGGATTTATGTAAGTTTTTTCTAATTACCATTATTTCTATTTAAATTTCCAAATAAAAGTAAAAAAAATAAATTTTATATAAATAATTATATTATGGGGGGCTAATATAATGAATTATGAAAATTTAACTATTGCAGAATTAAAAGAATTGTGCAAAGAAAAAAATTTAAAAAATATTTCTGGATTAAAGAAAAATGAATTAATAGAATTATTATCAAATCAAACAGATGCTGTACAAGCTGATGAAGCAGTTGTAGAAAAGAAAACGACAGAAGGTGGATATACATTAAGCGAAGGCGATGAGATTGTAGAAGGTATATTAGAAGTTTTACCAGACGGATATGGCTTTTTAAGAGGTGAAAACTATTTGCCTACTCCAAAAGACGTCTATGTTTCTCCAGTACAAATAAAAAGATTTAGATTAGATACCGGGGATAAATTAAAGGGAATAAAAAGAACTCCTAAAGAAGGAGAAAAATTTCCTGCACTAATATATGTTGGAGAAGTAAACGGACAACATCCTGAAAATGCAATGAGAAGAACATCTTTTGATGATTTAACGCCAATTTACCCAACTCAAAGATTAAAATTAGAAACGTCTTCTAACGAATATACAATGAGATTAATGGATCTTTTATCTCCAATAGGAAAAGGGCAGAGGGGAATGATTGTTGCACCACCAAAAGCTGGTAAAACAACAATATTAAAGCAAATAGCAAACAGCATTACACTAAATAATCCTGAAGTAGAACTAATTGTACTTTTAATAGATGAAAGACCAGAAGAGGTAACAGATATGAAACGCTCTATTACAGGTGATGTTATATATTCAACCTTTGATGAACAACCTGAACATCATGTTAAAGTTGCTGAAATGGTTTTAGAAAGAGCAAAAAGACTTACAGAGCAAAAAAAGGATGTTGTAATACTATTAGACAGTATTACAAGACTTGCCAGAGCATATAACTTAGTAATACCAACATCTGGTAGAACATTATCAGGTGGTCTAGATCCTAGTGCATTACATAAGCCAAAACGCTTTTTTGGTGCTGCTAGAAATACAGAAGATGCAGGAAGTTTAACAATACTTGCTACAGCTTTAGTAGAAACTGGAAGTAAAATGGATGATGTTATCTTCGAAGAATTTAAAGGAACTGGTAATATGGAAGTTCATTTAGACAGAAAACTATCTGAAAAAAGAATATTCCCAGCAATAGACATAAATAAGTCTGGAACGAGAAGGGAAGAGTTGCTACTTACAGAAAAAGAACAAAATGTTGTATATCAATTAAGACGTTCTATGTCAAATATGAATTCTGCTGAAATGACCGAACAATTGATTAGTCAAATAATTAGAACAAAAACTAATGATGAGTTTTTAGATAAATTAGAATATTTATTTAAAAATTCGAAATAGTCAAAAATAATATTGAGCATAATTATTTCATTAAATATAATTATGCTCAATATTATTTAGTTACTAATATGTGAAAAAATATGTGAAAAATATGAATAGGGTACACATAAAGAGGAGTGCAAAAAGTATCAAAAATTCTGCACACAACATTGCACAAAATAAAAGTTTTGTGCAAATAGGAGTAGGAATAAAACCATATATCCTTAAATTATTGCTTTCTCTTGTTATTAGCCACTTTCAACTAATTCTATCTGTATATTTAAACAACAAGTTATATTACTTTAATATAAAAATGTCTTAAAAACGATTTTCGTGCGTCATTATTTTTTAATTTTCTAATTAATTATTATTATCTTATAAATTTATTCATTACTTATATAAATTTTTATTATCTTTATATTATTTTTATCAGAAATTCCTAAACCCTTTATTTTCAATACTTTGCTTATTTTTTAGACAACAAACTATATGGCTAATTTTTAAAAACGGCTTAAAATCGATTCTCGTGCGTCGTTTTTTTAGCCATTTTTCAATATTTTTCAGAAAGCATTGATTTTACAATATTTTACTAAATTTACATTATATAAATAGTAATTTTAAAATAGTAAAAATAAGTTTTAGTTGATTAACTTTATTAGTTAAATATAAAAATGTCTTAAAATCGATTTTGAAGCTTTATAAAATGAAATTATTTTATAATATTGTAATTAAAAAATTATTTTAAAATTTCTAAAAATATTTCTAAAAATTACATTTTAAATTATAAAAATTTTGATTATAACAAATGTTCGGTTTTAAAATTTTTGTATAATATTTCAAAAGTTCATTATAATTTAAAAAATTAAAATATATTTTTTAGTTTTATTTTTTATCTTCAATTTTTATTTTACTTTTATTATTTCATTTCATATATTTTCTATTCTCCATTTTATATTAATTTTTTATAAATATTGTTTATTCCCTACTCCCTACTGCTTTTCTGTTTTAAATTATAACTTTTTATTATCTTTTTTATTATTTGTCAAATATTTCTGACCAAAATTGTGAATCACTATATTTTAAACCTTGTTCACTAACTTTTAACCAATATTCATCTTCTTTTGAATATTCTCCGCTTTGTTTTATAGAATTTATTTGTAATATTCCCATTGCATTTTCTAAATCAAAAAATAAAGGTATTATTTCTTTTTCATAATCCACTAATTTATTATATTTTTCATATTCATTTATAATCGACTTAAAATTCTTTATTGTATTTTCCTTGCTATTTGGATCTAGGCATAAATTATCTCCAGTTACTACTAAATCGATTATTCTAGGCAAATAATTTGAAACTGCAAAGTCAATTATCCATAGTTTATTATTGTTGTCTTTTATAACATTTGAACTTATTATGTCTCCATGAACAAAACTATGTGGTAATTTTTTTAAATCTACTTTCTTTAATTTATCAGATAATTCTTTAAATTTTTCATAATATTGTTGGTCTAAATATTTTCCTTTAGTTTCAAATTCCTTTGTAAAATTAGTAATAGTCCAAATATCATAAATGAAATCTGATTTTAATTCTGCTCTATGTATGTTTGCCATCTGTCTTATGATTTCTTTAATTTCTGTTTCATTAGGCATTTCTTCTAAATCTAGAAAACTTTTTCCATTGATATATTCAAATATAACAAATTTTAAATTTTTATCTTCTATTTTAATACTATCAAAACATATTGTTTTAGGTGTGTTAATATCAATTTTATTTGACAAATTTATCCTATCCATACAATTACTACAATTTTGACTTGTTCTACATTTATGGAATATCTTCACAAAGTATTTTTTATTTTTAGTTTCTATTATAAAATTAAAATCTTCATATCCCACTTCCACAATTTGACTTGATATATAATCATCTATTCCACACTTTGAGCAAATCATTTGTGCTATTTCATTTAAGCTAGAATTAACATCTATCCTTTCAAAAAAGTTTTCCATATAATTTTACTCCTATTATAATATTAATATATTTATACCACTTACACTAACACGCATAAGCATCTTATCTGTTTAATAAAGAATAACCACCATTCTTCTATAACTTTCTCAATTGCTTTATTTTAACAAAATCTGGTTTTCTACTATGAAAAACTGCTATTTCATCAAACCCTACTTGCTCTAAAATATCATATGCAATATTAAAATCAATTACTTTATATTTTATCAATTTATTATACTAGAAAATTATAATAGTATAATAGGATAAAAAATATATAATGTCAATAATTAATCTACCATTTCTTATTTATAATAGCTTCTTAAAAGTCTATTAATATTTTAAAAAATTATATATTTTCAATAAAAAGATTAAATTTAACCTATATATTGGTTTGCATTATAAAAGTTTCGTGCAAATAGGAGTAGAAATAAGAAAAGTGGCTTCGACACATATGCATTTTGCTTCGCAAATATGCACAAATCACCTTGCTGCTCCGAAAAAATCTAGCGATTTTTCCTATGCAATAAAAAATAATTCGCCTCCGGTGATAAGCCCGGGGCGAATCATTTTACTCTGTTGTTGTTGGAGTATTATCTACTATTGGATTATTTCCATTTTGTTTTGGCTTTTCTGTTGGATTTTCTTCTATCTTGTCTTTATCTAATTGGCTTTCTTCATGCGTTTCACTAGTATTTTCTTCTGTTGGCATAGTTGTTGGTATTGCTGATGGTGTAGGTTCAGGTGTTATTGGTTTTGGTGTTGTTACTTGTGGTATTTCTTCTGCATTTGCTGTTTCATCACTATTTTCCATATTTAGTTGTTCTGCTCCAAATAGTATAGAATTTTGAACATCAACATTTACAGTTTTTATACCTATTTCTTCATTGTTTGGATCATGTTTTTTTAATCTTGGTAGTTTGCCTTGTTCTAATAAATCTAATTTCCAAATATCTTCAGACCAACCTAATTTTTCTATCATGAATTGTTTTGTTAATTCTTTTGCTTCAATAGCCTTTATTTTACCTTCATTTACTTTTCTTGCTTGACTCGCTCTACCTACACATTCATTAGATATTTCATAATTATTTTTGAACAAATTACTATTATTTATTAAATTTACATTGGTATCATTATCAAATAATCCTATATCTTTATTTGAAAGTCCATTTGCTATAGCAATATTATTTTGAACATCATATGTTGTACCTCTTAGAGTACCACTAAATACTCCTGCATAACTATTGTTAATAGAAATTGATACTTTAACATAGTTATTGTGTATTGATGTATTTTCAGCCCAACCTACAAGTCCTCCAATGTATTTTGCAGTATTTAATCCACTAACAGTTCCAATTGCATAGCAATTTTTAATATTTGATTTATCACATTGACCTATAAATACTGCTGATGCATCCCCAGCTGCTGATACTGAACCGTTTGCGCTACATTCTTTTATAATACAATTGTCTGTTGCATATCCTATAAGAGCTCCTGTTCTATTTGCTCCAAATACATTTACATTAAATACATGACAATCTTCAATATTAGAACTATATGCAGAGCCAACTAATGCACCTGTATGTTTATTTTCTTTAGAACTTATTAATGTATCTTTTACAACAATATTATTTAATTTCGTTCCAGTTATAGTTTTAGCTAATGCTCCTACATCAGTTGCATTAACAATTACATTTGAATTGTTTATAACTAAATTATTTATAGTTGCATTATTTAATGAAGCAAATAAAGGTATTCTTAATCCTGTTATTGTATGATTTTCACATTCAATTGTTCCTGAAAATGTATTTGTTACAATAGCATTTCCTGTAGTATATCCTGATAAGTCAATATCTGCATCTAAATATATTGTACTATTTGGTTTTTCTTTACATAGCTTGATAAACTCTTCTGCATTTGAAGCATGTTTTACAGACTCATCTTTTTCAGGTTTATATCCAAATACATCTTTTACAAAGTCATCTGTTCCTTGTTTTACCATATAATAGTATTTTCTCTTAACTGCTGTACTATTTGTAAGTTTGTAATCTTCAGCATCTGCATCTTTTTGTAATGCTTCTAAGTATTCTTTTTCTACTTCATCTGCATCAAAGAATAACATATTGTCCCAATTTTCTTGCATTTTTGCATATCTATTAATTTTATATTGTTCAAATGTCATAGTTGGATCTTGTGTAATAGCTCGTAATGAATCTAAATCATTATTTATACTTCCTCCACCATTACCGTACCATAATTGATATCCACCTTTAAATCCTCCAGTTCCAATCATTTCAAATGCTAACCATTTAAAGTTATATGAATCTACTCTAGTTTTATCATTATGTGGTTGATACCAACGTCTTGTATATATTGTATCTCCTCCATACATACCTGGATCATTTGTTTTTGTTGTTACACCTGGTATCATAACTATTTGGTTTTTCCATAAATCATGGACATCAGTTTTACTTAAATTCATTTTTTCTATTTCTTCTTTAGTAATTTTTTGATATTTAGTCCATTCACCTGGTAAATGTTCCGAATCTGGATTTATCTCTCTTGGAGTTGGATAAGATACTTGTAAGCATAACACAGCTTGCTGTTCAGGTGTTAATTGTAAAAATGCTTTTGCTTCTATATAATCTAGGAAATCATTTGTATCAATTAATTTACTATAAAAGTCTTTCATTTTTTCATCAGTATCAATTCTTTCAGGTGTTAAATTTGTACTAATTAAAGCATTTTTATCAAAATTATATGTTAAGTTAAAGTTAATTACACTGTCTCCAAATCCTTGTGCTATATTAGCATCTGGTATATCCTCTCCTTGAACTCTTGGTTTTAGCCATCCATCACCAATAAATAAACTAATTGTAGGTGCTAAGTGTGCAGTTTCATGGCTCCAAGTAGAAAATGAATGTAGTGCATAGTTATAAATGTAGTATAGTCCTCCAGGTCCAGCATAAGCTCCAAAGCCTGATAATGCTGGCCATTTATTTAACACTTCATCAAAATTCTTATGGAATGGCTCTTGTGTTGTTAATGGACTTTGTACAATTCTTGAATTATTTCCTCCATCAACAAATGTAAATCTTGTATCTAAGTGTATTGCTATAGTTTTATTTATTTGTTCAACTGGTGCAAATGTTGCAACTGATGAATAAAAGCTTCCTATATTTTTAGCATAATTCTGTACTGTTGTTTCTAATTGAGCTCTTTGTACTGGGTCATTTGGATTTTGAATATATATTCTTTGAGCTCCTATTAATATAGATGTAGGATTTGAAATGATATATGCCGCATCATCTGGAAGTGTTAAAAGCACTAGTATATAATTTGATAAAGATCCGGTTTTTAAATTGTGCCATATTGTATATTCAACTTCCTTGTTTGCACAAGGTACTTCTACTACTATACCCGGAACATTATCTCTATACCAAGTCTTTATATTTTTATCTTCTGCAAATTTTGATACATAGTATTCCATAAATTTAAACATATCACTTTGGTTAGTATATTTTGCTAGTTTTTGGCTATAGAATTTATCTGTTGCAGCAGTATTTATATTACCACTTAAAACATCATCAGTTATATTTTCAATTGTTGCAGGTTTATTTAATATATTACCTTTGAACATAAATACATCACTCATCTTTAATCCATCTATATCAAAAGAGTACCAACGATACATGTAATTATATGCGTATATCCATTTCATTAAAGTATCATCTTTTAATAAGTCTTGTTCTATTAATGTATTATATGTATCACTTTCTGCAACTACACTATAGTTTTTAGATACAAGTAATTTTTTGATAAAATCATCTAAATTAGGTTTTATTGTATCTTCATAATATTCTCTATAAATTCTACTATCTTCTGCTTTTGTTAATATGTCTAAATCTGTTCTATAGTCATATTTACTAATAGCATTATTTATTATTTGTATAATTCTAGCATCTGATTTTAAAACATAATTATTATAATTATATTCAACGTTTAATTCTGGAATAATATATGATGCTATTCCACTGTAATATTCGTTAAATTGAATACTATAATTCATTAAGTCATCGTCTTCAAATATTACCTTTATAGCTGATAGTTTTTGGTAGTCATCAGTAGTAACTGCTACAAGAGCTTCTCCATTTTCATTAACAGGTATAACATCTTTAATAAGTTTTTTGTTTAAAATACTATCAGTTTCTAGTTTTGCTCCATCTCTTACAATATATTTTGAATCATAGAATGGCATTAATTTATTTAAGTTGTAATATATTTTATCCTTATCCGGACTATATCCTTCAACTTGTTTAATTCTATCATAATCCGGAATATAAAGTTTTTCTGGGCTACTATTACTTACAGAATAGCAATTTTCTTTTGTTGCAATATCATCTATAACATTTCCATAAATTACATCGCAATTTTTTGTAGCTTCATTTCCATTATAGATGATTATATTATCTGCACTTAATGTGAATATTAATTTGTCGTTTTCTACCTTATATTGCTTAATTTTTCCATAATATGCTGGTAATGATTTCATTTCAATTTTCACAATATAATTCTCTATATGGCTATTTATTTTATTTAAATCAATTTGTTTAGCTATTCCTACACTACCATCATTTTGGAATTGATATACATCAATATTTGTTATTTCTTTTAATTCATATTTACGCTCATTTACATTAATATTTTCAGATGCAATTTCCTTATCTGTAACAATATTTGACTCATCATCTAATTCATTAGTATCTCTATCATAAGATGCAGAAATTTTAAATGAATATCTGTTGCTATTATCTTTTGTAAATGTAACGGTATTATCTCCTACATTTAAATCTCCAGTATAAATATTTACATTATTTTCATCAAATACTTTGATATTAAGTTTTTCTCCTTCTGATATAGCTCTATCAGGATCTAGTATTGTAATATTTAATAAAATATTGTTATTTTTTTCTTCAAAATCGAACTTACTCATAGAAGGTTCATCTTTTAAGGTTTCTATGCATAATGTTTTATTTTCAAGAGTTATTTCTTTACCATTACTTAACTTAATTTTTTCTAGTGAAATATCATGTTTTCCCGCTTCATTAAATTTATTTAACACAATAGTGTATGTTTCATCCTCTTTATAAACATTATAATCTACACCATTAACTGTTGCTTTTTCTATATATGTATCATCTACCCAAATGAAATTGAATTTAACTCTTACTTCATCATCTTTTTCAAAATATACATTAGGTTTATTATCTTTGACTGTTTGTAAATTATTAATTTTGTATAAATCATTATTTTCGCTATATAAGAATTTTCTATTAAATACTGATTTATTTGTATAGCTGTTTTTATCTTGTGTTATAGCATTTAATTGGTCTGTATCTAAATCATAAGTACCTATTATATTAAAATCTATATTAGCATTTAATGTTAAGTTATTAAATGTTATTGTATTAGATCCTATTTGTATCTCTTTATTTTGACCAGCAACATTTGCTGTGAATTTTCCACCACTATTAATTATCTTATCATTATCATTCAAATTAAATGTAAATGTTGCAGATTTTTCTTCATAATTATCTGTTCTAGTAAAATCAGTTATAACAGGTAATTCTTTCAATAAATCAACTTGCCCACTAGCTCTATATTCTGCAATATCTCCTTTTTCAAATTCTACGGCAGATGTAGTAAATGTCATAATTCCAGCATTATTATCTGCTGTTAAATATACTCTATATACATTTTTTGCATAAGGTGTTACTTCATATCTTTCGCCATCAATTATTATCGCTTTAATCATATCTGTTTTTGAAGTTAAAATAGTATAATCTACTCCAAAGATTGCTCCTTTTTCTGGATAATAAGTTTCAGGCTTAACATTCGTAATTAAAGTATCTTGTTTAGCCTTAATTTCACGAGTAATAAGTGGAGCATTTTCATCAGGTTGCATAAATAATTCTGATAATACAACAGTTGCAGTTATTTGTACCTTGTATGTTGAGCTCAATGGTAAATCAAATTCTACATATGTATCATTCTTTTTGATGGATTTTCTTTCTATTGGTTGTTTTGATGTTTCTCCATATAATGAAATAGCTAGGGTATCCTCTTTAATTGCATTAGATGAATCTATTATTTGAAAAGAAACTTTTAATTTTCCACTTTCGTTATCTTCTAAAATTTCAAATATAGAAGCTTTAGGCACATCTCCCATTACTTCATAAAATGCAGTTTGGTTTTTATTTTTTATGTCAAATGCCATTCCATTACTTAAAATAACCTTTTCTGCCGTTACTGTATGTACTCCACCCTTCTTATTTACTACATAATTTGTAATTGTATATTCATTTTTTTCTTCCTTTGTAAGTTCTGCTTTATAACCTACTCCATCTATAACTACGGTATCTACTTTATATTTAGAATCATTTGTGCTAGTAAATGTAAAATCTAATGAGTAACCATATAAAGCCATTGGAGAAGATACAGCAAAATTTTCAAAATTAAAATTATAATTAAATTCATTATCAACTTGTATTTCTTTTTCCAACAAGGTTTCACCATAATGTTCGTTATTGTTTCCTACAACTCCACCATCTAAGTCATAATCTGCAGATATAATTAATTTATATTTTGTATTGAATTGTAATTCATCCGTATTTAAATTATATTGTTTTTTCTCATCTAGGTTAATATTTTCTTCTTTGATTATTTCGCTATCACCATTTAATATTTTTAAATTAATATTTCCTGTTATAGCATTATCATCATCTTTTGCTTTTAAATATAAATCAAATTTTCCATTTTTCTTAGATGTTACTACTTCAGATATTTCTGGTTTTGTTCTTAAAACCTCAATTGTTGAAGTATAATTTGTATTCTGTCTTTCATTTTCAAATTTTAATTGTTCAACTTTTAATGTTAATGTTCCACCTTGACTACCAGTACCATCAAATTCAGTTCTATATGTATTATCTCCTATTAACTCACTTGCATATGCCACTCCATTTATTCTTATAAATTCTACTTGTTCATCAATATTAGTATCTACTTTATATTCTATAGATACTGTTCCGTTTTTTTCTACTGATTGAGAATTTGGTTTAAATTCAGCAATATTAGCTATTTTTCCAACTTCTTTTACCTCTGAACCTATTAAAATTTTCTCATAATCTGTTCCATTACCTTTATCATAATCTGCTAAAATATCAACACTGTATTTATAAGCCATAGGTAAAGAAAATTTAACTTCTCGTACGGTTGTATCTGTTAACTCTATTTCTTGTATTTGCACGCCATTGCTATTTTTTAATCTTACATATAATTTTTTGATTGCTGAATCTTTATCTGTTATGTCGAATGATACTTTTACTTGCTTTTCTTCACGCTCTTCGTTTATAGTTAATTTTGCTTCTGGTTTTTCATTTTCATATAAATATGTTAAATTTCTATTAACTTCAAACTCTGATTCATTTTCTAGCTTTACAGAGTTAAATTCTATTGTATTATCCCCTTTTTTACCTTTATCTAATTCTATGCTATATATGTTTTTGTCTTTTTGTACATCATAGGTATCTCCATTAATTGTTGCCTTTTTAACATCATAAATTGATTGATATCCATTTTCAAATGTTAAAACAACATTTTTATCATTATCTTTTACAACTTTTGGTATTGTTACATGAAGTGCGGCAAATTTAGCTTCATCTTCAATTTTTATTTCTTTTTCTGTATATACTTCTTCATGCTCATTTGATTTTTCCCCTTCAGGATTTAATATATCAGAGTCTAAATCGTATGAATTTATAACTTTTATAATATATGTTTTATTTAATTCAGCTGCAAATTCAAATTTATTAGGACCTTCTACAAGTGGCTTATTGAATTTTTCTTCATCATTTGCTAAATCTGTTATTATAACTTTAGAACCTTCTTTTAATGCTTTATCTGTGTCTGTAACATTTATAGATATTGTTATTTTTGTTCCTTCGTTGTTAACATTAAATGATTGAATAACTGGTTTATCTTTTAAAACTTCGTATTTTAATGTTTTATTTTCAAGCTTTATTTCTTCTCCATCTGATAATGTAATTGAGTTTATAGTTATATCTTTTGCACCTATTTCGTTAGATGCATTAAGTGTAACATAATATCCATCAATTTGTTCTATGTTAGCTTCATCATGTATTTGCTTTACTTCATACTTAATATTATCAATAGTTGCATGTGTTACTGTAAAATTTGAATTTGTAGTTGTTGTAAATGCTAACCTAAATTCTTCATCTTTATTAAAATATTGAGTTCTAGTTTCCTTATACGTTTGTGTATCAATTCTACTTGTGTACATTTCATTAATATCATAATGCATATTTTCCATTAATGAAAATTGCTTTTTAACTGTAATTTCACCTGTATTTTTGTCTTCTTTTTCATCTATTGTATCTGTATCTCTATCATATTTAAATGTAATTACTAATTCTAGGTCTTTATTTTTCACTACATTAAACCCTAAAATATTATGTGTGCTTGAAAAAGATTGTGAATTTTCTCCTACTGTTGCAGTACCATTTATTTCAGCATTATCAGGATTTAATATATCAAATGTAAATACAACCGTTGAATTTTCTAGTTCACTTGTTGAACTAAATGCACTATCATCAAAAGTAGGTATATCTTTAAGTACATCTATCTTATCACCATCATGTGATACATCTATTGTTTTTTCTCCATAATGTATTTTTGTAACTTTTAGATCTTTTATACCTGCTGTTGCTGTTATATCTTGTTTTAAAATAGCTTTATAATCTCCATCTATTACTTCAATTCTCTCTGAAATGTGTGTTCCGTCATATTCTATTGCTGTTATAGGTTCGTCTGTATTATCTTCTATATTATATGTTATTTCAACTATTTCATTTTTTGCAGGATATATATTAGTTATATTAGTTGTTGTAATTGATGTAACAACTATTTCAACTTCTACTGTATTTGTTGAAATTATTTCTTTATTATGTTCTTTTCCATCTTTAGTGTCATAATCTGCCAATATTTCTACTGTATATGTTCCTGCTTTAGTTACATCACTAAAGTTTATATTTCCATTTTTATCAGTTAATGCAACTTCTTTTTCTGTTTCTTCTTCGCTTGGGCTAATTAATTTTGCATAAACTTTAGAAATTGTTTGATCATCATCTTTTATGTTAAATGATGCATTTACTGTTTTTTCTTCCTTATTGTATATTACACTTAAGTTTTCTACTGTTGGTTTGTTTTTAAATATATCTACACTTAATGTTCCGGTAGGTTTTATTTCTTGTTCATTGTCAAGAATAACATTAGTTATTGTTAATGTTTGTTTTTGTGTATTAGCATTTTCAAAGAATAGTGTTGCAGTATATTTTCCGCTTGCCTCATTGTAATTTACTTCTATTGCATTTTCTATTCCATCTATTCTAATTTTTGATATTTTATGTTTTGATGCATTTGTACTTGTAAACTCTAATGTTACAGTTGCTTGTTCTACATTTACTTCTACTACTTTTAGGTCTGCTATTTTTAGGTTGTATGGTTTAACTATTTCAACATCTTCAGAAAATTCTACTGTTCCAGTATTCTCTTTTCCATGTTCACTATCTAAGTCATAGTTTACTTGTAATTTTACTTCATATTGCTCAAATACTTCTAACTCTAAATTATACTCTGTTACATTTTTTGTAATAGCAATTTCTTTTACTGTGTTATCTGATTTTTTAGTAATTATTATTTTTCCATCCACAAAAGAATTATCGTTATCTGTTATATTAAAGGTTGCTTTAGGTGTTTCTCCCTCTGTATTAACTTTGAAATCTGAAACTGTTAATTTATCTCTTAATACATCTATTTCTAGCTTTTTATCTGTCATTTTAATTACTTCGCCATTATTTAGTATAATGCTTTCTATTTCAACTGTTTTAGCTCCTACTTCTTTATAACCATCAAAGTAATTCTTTGTTGTATATGTATTTTCATTTCTTTCTAATTCAAAAGTTCTTTCTTTTATATTAGATTCTCCACTTAAACGAACATATTGTGGATAGTAATTTTTATTGTCTCCGTTAAGCATATCTGCTGTAAAAGATAATTTATATTGTTCATTTTTATCTAAATATTTTGTATTTTCTTTTGTTTCTGTTACAGCTGATATATTCGCTACATGTAGTTCTGATGGATCTCTCATAAACTGTACTGCTCTTATTATAGTTCTACTAGAATCTCCTTCTTTTATGTAGTGATTATAATCGTCTTCTTTATTTGAATCTAAGTCAAATGGTGGAGCATATATATGTAACATCCATGCACCATTTTCTACATTTACAAATGTAATTGTTGTTTTTTCTCCTATTTTATATGGCACCTTATCGTTTCCACTTGCATCTTTAAATTTTCCATAAGCTAGGCATACATATCCTTCATTACTTATGCAAGCATTATCTGGATCATTTACTGTAAATACAACTTTTATTGTTTTATTTGCAAAATCTTCATATACTTCAAAATCTTCTTCTAATTTATTTACTAAATATGGTCTAGATTTTAATACATCTATATTATCAACTACATCTTCAACTTCTACTTCTTTGTCTCCATAATATAATTTACTTGCTGTTATTGTAGCTTTGCCATGATTATCTGGTGCTGTATATGTTACTGTATAAACATCTTCTGATGTTGTTACTACATTTACATTTTTTACCCCATTAATTTCAATTGCTGTTACTTCTTTATCTGTATTGTCTTCAATAGTGTATTTTATAGTCATATTTTGTTTTTTGGTTGGATACTTAGTTGCTAATTCGCTTTCTATTATTTTTGCTTTAATTTCTATTGTAACTGAATTTGATGTATCTAATATTTTATTTAAGTATTTTTCTCCATCTACTAAATCATAATCTGCAACTATTGTAACTTTGTATGTTCCTGCTTTATTTGTATCAAATGTTACCTCTTTATTTTCTTTAGTAATTGGTTTTGTTTCAACTATGTTTCCTTCTTCATCTCTTAATTCTGCTTTTAATGTATCTGCTGTTATTGTATTATCTTCATCTGTAATAGCAAATGTTGTTTTTATTTTTTCTTCAGCAATATTTGTAGTTAATTCTGTTACTTTTGGTGCCTTTTTCAATATTTCAAATGTTACTGGTGTTGTAAGTTTAACTATTTTTCCATTAGTCATTTTTACATTATTTATTGTAATTACTACTTTTTCATTTTCTATTTGTTCATAATTTATTGTTGCTGTATATGTTCCGTTTTCTTGTTTTGTAACTGTATAGAAGTTTTCTCCTATTTTTATTTCTGTAACATCATATTCTGGATGGCTATTTTGTACTGTAAAACTTATAGTTACTGTTTTTTCTTCTTTATTTATATTGTTTATTTCTACATTATTTAACGTAACTTTATAATCTATTATTTCAAGTTTTACTTCTCCCAATAGTTCTGATAAATTATGCTTATTTTTTGTATCGGATTTATCATCATCTAAATCATAAGCTCCATTTAAACTTAAAGTATATGTTTTACCTTTTGTTAATCCATCTAATACTACTTTATTTCCTCCAGTTGTTAATTCTTGCGTTTTTACTTCTGCTGTTCCTTCTTTTACAACTATACTTCCATTTATTAGTGTAGCTTCAGTATCTGTAAATGTAAAAGTATATGTTGGTGGAACTGCCTCATCATCAAAAACATTATCACTTATTATTGGTGCATCTTTCAATACATAAACTTGTGCTTTTAAGCTATCTGCTATAGTAATTTCTGTATCACCATATACTATTTTTGTAATTTTATAATCCTCTATACCTGTTGTATTTGGTACATTTACAGTTACTTTATATATTCCATTTTCGCCTTTTTCAAAACTTACTGGTAGTTCTCCATTTATTTCTAAGTCTGTAATATCTTCTGTTGTATTTGATTTTATTGTAAATGTTACTGTTGCTGTACTTCCCTTTTCTGCGTATTGTTTTTCTGATACTGCAGTTACTTTTGCAACTTTATCAACTGTTATCTCTTTTGCTTGTGATATCACTTCTTTTTCGTGAGTTTTTCCATCAACTGTGCTATATGTTGCTAGTATTTCTATTGTATAAGTTTTAGCATCGAACATTTCTGCATTTTTTGCTTTAAATGTAACTGAATTTTCTGTTGTTATTTCAATTTCTTCTATAAGTTCATCGTTTAATTTTAATATTGCATATTTTTTAGTTATTGTTGAGTCTGTGTCTGTAAATGTAATATTATTTGCTGTAATTTCATTTTTTGTGTCATTTACTGTAACACTTCCTATTGTTGCTGTTGGTACTGTTTTAAATACTATTACTGAATTTAATTTTGCAAAGTCAGCATCCGTTTCTCTGTTAAATTCTTTTAAGTTACTTAATATAATTTCTTCTAATGTTATTTCTGTTCTTACATTATTTATATCACTTAATGGAATTTCAACTGTATATACATTTTCGTTTCTTGTAATTTCATATTCATGTTTTACTCCATTTAATGCTACTTCAACTTTTTCTATAGAGTATTTTGATTCATTTGTACTTGTAAATTGTAATACTACATTTGTGCTATTTACTTCTTTTAATTTAAAATCACTTAATGTTAAATTGTAATTCTTTTGAATTTCAAATGTATGCTCTTTTAAAGTTTTTGCATTTTCATTTAGTCCGTTTCCTTTATTTGTATCTAAGTCGTATGTAATGTTTATTGACAATTTATATTCTACGAACTCTTTAATGCCTTCTAATGTATAATTTTGTACTACATTTCCTGCTGTTTCTTCTGTATTAATGTTTATCTTTTGACTTTCATTTGCATTCGTAATTATTATAGTTCCACTTACAAATGCTTTTTCTGCATCTTGTAATACAAAATGTAATACTGGTTTTTCTCCGGAATCATCTATGTATAAATCTTCTATAGTTGGTTCTGATTTTAATATTTCTATTTCTAGTGCACAGTTAACTTCAACTTCTTCATTTTCGTAATAAACTTTTGTAGCTTCTATACTTTCTTTTCCATCAACTTTTCTTGTATCTGGCGCATTAAATGTTACTTTGTATTTTCCATCTTCTGTTTTTGTAACTGGAAGTTTTGTTCCATTTATTAGTATATTTGTTATTTCTTTATCTGTATTATCTTCTATTGTGTAAATTACTTCTACTATTCCACCTTTTTCAACATATGGGGTAATAGTTGAATTTGTAATATTAGCTTTTATTGGTTCTGTAATTTCTTCATCATAAGTCTTTGTTATTGTTGCTTCTAATCCGTCTCCTAAATCATAAGTAACCTCTACTTCTACTGTATATGTTCCAGATGCTTCTATTTGTATATCTGCAGATGTTTTATTTTCTAATTCTTGTGTTTTTACTATACTTCCATTTTTGTCTTTTACTTTTACTACTACTTTTTTAATTGTTTCATCTGCATCTGTTGTAGTTACTTCAACTTTTAGGTTTCCTTCGTTTAGTGTTGCTTCAATTTCATCAATTGTTGGACTATCTTTTAATACTATATAATCAAAAGTTCTATCTATTTTTTCTTCATGTCCATTTTCTAATACAACAGATTGAATTGTTATAGAATGATTTCCTTTTCCTTCTGATTTTGGTAGAACTACTGTATATTGTCCATTTTCATTTTTTATTACCGGATATTCTGTATTATTTATTATAACTCCTCTTACATCATAGTATGAATTGTAGTCATTTTCAAATGATAAAATTAAATCTTCTTGTTTTGTAACTTTTGCAGTTACTTCCATATTTTTACTTCTAAATCCATAGTCTCTTGTAAATTCTAAGTTGCCATTTTTGTCTTCAAATATTCCATCTATAAAATCTTCTTTTGCATAATAATCATTTTCGCTAAAGTAATCATGGTCTAAATCATAATCTACATCAAAATCATAATGATATGTTTTTCCATCTACTAAGTTTGCTGTAAACGTGTTTTGACCTTTCTTTATATCATTATATTCTTCTACTATATTTCCAACTTCATCTTTAATTACGAATTTACTATTTTTTAGTGCATTATCATCATCTACGAAATTAAAACTTATTTCTGGTATTGTTTTTTTATCATCTATTTTGAAGTTTTCTACTTTTGGCTTATCTTTTAACACATCTACTGTAACCTTAAAGCTTGTAGGTACTACTTTTCCATTATCTAATCGCACACTTGTTATTTTAATATCTTGTACTCCTGCTGTACGTGGCGCTTGTATTGTTGTTGTATAATGGTTATTTTCATTATTTGTTGCTACTTTCTTTAGGTTTATTGGTTTAAGGCTTGCTAACATTATTGGTTCAGCTTTCACTTTTGTTACTTGATAGAATTTGCCATTACATTCAACAGCTTCAACTTCTGTATATGGCGTAATGTCTATATGTAAATCTAATGTTATTTCTTCTTCCTTTTTTGGTGTAAGATTACTTACTGTTGAATTTTCTACTATAGAAGAATAATTAACTTCTGGTGATGATTCTTCAGCTGGATTTGTTGGGTTAGATGGTTTATTGTTATTTCCACTATTTCCGTTGCTACTGTTTCCACCACTTGTGCTTGCTGAATGATTTTGATTTGTTGCTTGATTTGTAGATCCTGCAACATCTGTTATATCTACTTTTCCATCTTTATTTATATCTTTATCTTCTATATTTTCATCATCTTGTGGATTTTTTATTTCAAGTAAATATTCGATTATTTCTTTTGCATCATCATAATCTATTACACCATCGGCATTAACATCTGCATTTTTATTAGATAAGATATTTATTGTTAATACTAATAGCGCAATTAAAAGTATTATTGCTACTACTATAATCATCATTTTCTTATTGCTTGGTGTTTTCTTCTCATTACTCTTTTTTATATAATAAATTAAAAATACAATAATTACCACCATTAGTGCAATAAGTAAATAACCTACCCATGAATTATCTTTTCCTACTTCTATTGATGTATTTTCTTCTACTGCTATTTCTTCTACTTTGCTTGATGGTAGACTTTCTCCCTCTGCTAATCCATCCTTTATAACTGTTACTTGTATTGTTTTACTTTCTAATGGTATTTCTTTTTTTCCATCAGATGCTTTTATACTGTTTACAGTTATACTTGTTTCTCCTGGTATAGCATCTTCTTTTACTTTTAATTTAATTTGTAAAAGTTTATCTCCACTTTCTCCTCTTTTATTTATTAATGCAAATTTGTTGTTTGCTCGGTTATAGTTTATGTCAGACCAATTTTCTTGCTCTTGGAAATCTTCTGTTGTTATAACCTCAAAAACATCCTTGTTATAGCTTAACTTTGCAGTATAAGCATACAAAGATGTTTCTTCTTCATTTTGAGTATCTAGACCTATAGATAAAATTATTTCTTCTCCTAGTGATACTTCATTTTTACTTACATTTAGTATTGTCTCATTTGCTGCGTTTACATTTATTGCAAATGCAAAAAGAAATACTACTAAAAATAAAAAAGTAGCTAATTTTTTCATACTATACCATTCCCCTTTACTTAGTCTAAATATTTTATAAATTAATCTAATATTATCTTAAATATTTTACCATAATTTCAATAAATAGTCAATTTTTAGGATATTATCAATTCCTTTATTTTACTGAAGATTTACTTTAAACATAATCTCACTTATTTTGCCATTTCTGGATCTAAATTACATTCATATTTTATACAATCTTTTGCAGTATTTACTAACATTGCTTTTAAAGTTTCATGTATAGTTCTTTCATCTAGATATTCTAAATATCCAGCATCTAATAAATCATCTTGTGTCTGGTACTTTGTTTCAAAAATCAAAAGTTTTTTCTTTCATTTTTTACCTCCTTGATTTAATTTATAAAACATTATGTAATTTTATATAACACAATGTTTTATAAATTTTATTTACAAACATTTAATAATTAGTATATAATAGCTTAAGATAAATATTGCATTTAACTGAGGAGGTTATATTATGATATATAAGAGTAAAAATCCAGATTTTTTAAATTCATTTCTAGATTATTCTAGTGTTATTTTAAATAAATCTCCTAATACAATAAAAGAATATAATTATGATTTAATTAACTTTTTGAAATTTATAAAAATTCATTTTAACCTTACAAAAGAAACTGATTTTGCCCTTATTAATATAGATGATATAACAATTGATACAATAAAGAAAATTAAATTAAATGATTTGCACTCATATTTGGCATATTTAAAAGATTATCACAATGCCAAACCTGCTACTAGAGCCAGAAAAGCAGCTTGTTTAAAAACATTTTTTAATTATTTAACCGTAAAAACAAATCAAATTGAAATAAATCCTGCTCAAAACTTAGAATCACCTAAGTTAGATAAACGTATACCAAAATATTTAACTCTAGATGAAAGCAAAGATTTATTAAATATGGTACATAATGAAGATAATAGAAATAATGAAAGGGATTATGCAATAATAACTATATTTTTAAATTGTGGAATTCGTTTAGCTGAATTAGTAAATATAAATATATCAGATATAAACTTTAGTGATAACAAACTTAATGTTATTGGTAAAGGCAATAAAGAACGCACAATTTACCTTAATAAAGCTTGTATAAAAGCCATTGAAGATTACATTAAAATTAGGCCTAAAGATGCTGTAAAAAACGATTCTCGTGACGCATTATTTTTAAGTGAGCGTCGTGAAAGAATTAGCAGAAGAACTGTACAATATGTTGTAAAAAGAGAATTGCAAAAATGTGGATTAGATATAAATAAATATTCTGTACATAAATTAAGACATACTGCTGCAACTTTAATGTATCAATATGGTAATGTAGATATAAGAGCATTGCAAGAATTGTTAGGACATGAAAGTATTTCTACAACTGAAATATATACACATGTTGATAATAGTCAAGTACGAGCAGCAGTTGAAAGTAACCCACTAGCAGATATGTAAAAATATGTAATGTGAAAATACAATATATTAATACCCTATTCTTGTATTAATAATTCTTGTCCCTCGTATAAGCTTGAATTTTCTAATTTATTAATAGTTTTTATGCTATCTACAATTTCTCTTATATCTTTTTCTTTATAATATTCATTATTTTGTTGTTCACTTTCAGCAATTTCCCATAATGTTTCTCCATTAGATACATATATAGTTTTATAGTTTATTTTGTTAAATGACAGAGTTGATTTACATATAAATAATGAAATTACTGCTATTAATAATAGTAAACCTCTTATAAATTTTCCTTTATTTTTTATTCTCATATTAATACCTCCATTACGAACATATATTCTGTTTATGAAGATATTATAATACGAACATTTTTTCTTGTCAATAGTTTTTAAGAAAAAATGTTCGTATTTATTGTTTTATAATATTATTATATTTATATAACTATCTACTGAATATACTTAATATTTTACTAACTGCTGCTACTATTTTTGTTGTATATTTTTGTGCTATACCCTTTCCTATTGCTTTTCCACCTACTGTTAAAGAAGCTACCACTGCACTTAATAAAAATTGAATATTAAAATCTAAGGTATAAACATTACTTATTTTTAAAGCAATTATTGCACTTATTGCACCACTTAAAACTCCTGCTATATCACCTATAACATCTGCACATATACTAGCTACCTTTGCAGAATTGCGTATTAACTTTATAGCACATTTTGAACCTTTTATTTTTTTAGTAGCCATTGCGTGAAACTCCTTTTCATCAGCAACCGTTACAGCTACACCTATTATATCAAATAAAATTCCAAGTAATATTACAGCCACGAGTATAATTATTGCAGGAATAACATCTAAATTAGATATTGCTCCTGTAGAAATATAATTAAAAAATAGAGATAAAATAAAAGTAGTTATAAATACTGTTACTAACCACTTGACTCTTGAATCTTTATTCTTTTTTTCGCTCATTTATTTTCACCTACTGATAAATTATATAGGTGGTTGAAATTTAAGTAAATTTTACGGTATAGGTCTAGTCGAATTTCTCTATTTTCTACTAAACATTACTGTTTAGCTGTTTCCATTTAAAGAAAATAATCTTTTAAATAAAAGATTACCAGATTACCACTTAAATCCGTACCTTAATCCCTAAATTTCAATGTTTTTTGGTTAAAACAAACACTCTAGAAGTTTTCCTTAATGTACTGCTACCTACTATTAGTCTTTTTTGCAATAATCATTTCATAATCACAAGTTAAAACAGTATGGCCATGAAACCGTCGTAACTCTTAGAATTAATCCCAAAATTATCACTCGAGACAGGCTACACTATATATTGTGTCTTGGCACTTTATATAGGTTATACTTGAAAAAAGAAACTATTCAAGCCTCCGCGAAAATAGGGTGTTGATATGTATGCCATTACATATTTCCCTAAATTCTTACTCCCTGAACGCACACATTACTGGGCGTAACGCGCACAAACAAGAAACTTCAACGATATGCCTTTTAGTGGATTTTTAGCCCCACCCTCATAATAGACAGTACAACTAGAATAGTGCACCACCAATAATTATTTTATCATATTAGGAAAATTTATGCAAATTTTATAACAGCATTGGTTGAATTTGCTCTTTATCCAATGCTTTCTCTATAGTAGCCACAATATAATCAGGATCAAATACTAGTGAACGTGGTTTTGTTATTGGATTGTCTTGCCTAAACGGCACAAAATACAAATGCTTTCTATTTAATAACTTTCCTATATTTTCTGCACTTCCGAGATAGTCCATCATTAGTTGATATAGCTATTACTAGTGGATTTTCATTCCTCAAATGTGATTTTGCAGCCATTAATACTGGTGTATCCGTTATACCATTTGCCATTTTACCCAAAGTATTACCGCTACATGGAGCTATTATCATTACATCTGTTAAATGTTGTGGTCCTATTGGCTCTGCCTTATCTATTGTGTGAATAATTTCGCTTTTAGTTATTTCCTTAATTTTATTTATAAAATCCTCTGCTTTACCAAATTTAGTATCCATGTTATATGAATTAAAAGACATGATTGGTACAATTTCTGCTCCTTGTTCTATTAATTTGGTCATTTGAGGTATAGTATTATTAAATGTACAAAACGAACCTGTAAGTGCAAATCCTATTTTCTTTCCTTTAAGCAACATACTTATAGTCTCCTCCCTCCTTCTTTGGTATACACTATATATTATGAAATTATGTTAAGTTTTGTACGTGTTTACAAGAAGTATGCATTAAATACATAAAAGCATTGCTAGTATTTTTCCTAGCAATGCTTTTTCAACATAAATTTATTAATTTTAATTTAATAAACTTTTAACAATTTTCTTTGCATAACTACTTCCTTGATTTTCAGCCATACCTACCATTAGTAAAGGACCTCTCTTATTTTCACCAACTGTAAAGCAGCTAAACCATCCTAAAATATCTCCAGTTTCCTCTCCCGGTTTCTTTAACTCTGCTGTACCCGTCTTTCCTGCAATAGTTATTCCATTCACTTTTGCATCATGACCTGTTCCTTCTGGATTTTCTACAACTTGTATTAAATCTTCTTTTATTATATTTGCCGCTTCCTCAGAAAAAGCATTTTCCACTAAGTACTCTACAGTTTTATTTTCTTTATATTCCAAATATGGTTTTACCATATTTCCATTATTAGCAAATGCAGAATATATTGATGCCATATGGATAGGATTTACTAAAATTTCTCCCTGACCATATCCACTATCCGCAAGTATAGATTCACTTGAGATATTTTGTGTGTTTGAATATCTAGATTTAGCGGTTGAAAGTTCGAAATTTATATCTTCATTAAATTTTAATTTATCTAAACCATTAGTAAAAGTTTCTTCTCCTATTGCTAATGCAAGTTGTGCAAAGTATATATTATCTGAATATATTAAAGCATTTCTTAAATTTTTACTACCACTATAATTTTTAAGTGTAGTAACTTTATGATCTTTCCAAGAACTATCTTTTTGCCATGAAAGTCCTGAATGATTAAATTCTTGTTCTTCGGTTACTTTACCACTTGTTAATGCTATTCCTGCAGTTATCGGCTTAAATGTAGATCCTGGGCACCAAGACTCTAAAAATCTTGCATATAATGGATGTGCTTCATTATTGTTTATTTCATTCCATTCATCATTATTCATACCTAAAACAAATTTATTCGCATCATAAGATGGTGTACTAACTAATGCCAATATTTCGCCTGTTTGAGGATTCATTACTACAAAGCATCCTTCATCATTTTTCATCTGCTCATATATTTGTAATTGTATATCTATATCTATTGTAAGTTTTATATTTTCACCATTTTTAGCACTCAATTCTGCTATTGTTTTTATATTTTTTCCTGTATCATCTTCTATATATATTTTTGCTCCATTTACTCCTCTTAATCTTTCTTCATATTGCTTTTCCAATCCAGTTTTTCCTATAATAGAATTTGTATTGTATCCATCATCTTTTAGTTTTTCTAATTCCTCTGAATTAATCCCTTGTACATAACCGGTTATGTGTGAAGTTGCTTCTTTATATGGATAAACTCTATCAGTCTCAGAGTCTATCATTACACCAGGAATATTTAGAAGTTCTTGTTTTAATTGTACATTATCCACTGAAATTTTTTTCAATGGTACAAAACTATCATCTTTTACCCATGAACTAGATAATGTATTATTTATATAATCTGTAGAAAGACCTAATAGTTCAGAAATCTTTTGTAAATTTTCAGTTCTATTTTCTCCTAACTTTCCAGAAACAATTCCAACATTATAAACAGTACCTTGATTTGCAATAGCTTTACCATTTCTATCTAGCAAATTTCCTCTAGTCGCACTTGTTGTAGTTACTCTAACTTTATAATTGTCATTTAGTTCTGGGAAAATAAGATTAGATGACCAATTAATTTTATATTCATCATTTTCATTTTTACTGATTTGAGCTTTATTAGAAAATTCTACAACACCTGCTAATGTACTCATATTAGTAGAATATGTAACCAGTATACTATTACCATTTTTTTCTGCAGAATTTATTGTTATTTTTATATTACTTGCACCAATTCCCTCGTATATATTTTTATTTCTTGTTAAAAAGAAATCTTTTGTTATATCTCCTGTTAAATTTACCATATTATACATTTCTTCATAATCTTGTTTTTCAACAAGTGAAAAGTAAGTTAATAAGATTTCCTCTGGATGTTGTTCTTGTACTTGCTCTTTTTTCTTATTAGGCTTTAAAATAAGTACTAAAACTACTACGATTATAACTATAACAGCTATACTAATTACATTCTTTTTCTTCATAAACATACTCCTTATTAATTTTACGTATATATTATCACTTTTTTACAAAAAATAACATATTTTTTATAAATTTTTAAATATAAAAAGTCTGAAAATAAATTCCAGACTTTTATGTTTTTAACTATATACCCATTATCTCGTATCCACTATCTGCATATATTATCTGCCCTGTTATTGCACTAGACATATCACTAAATAAAAATGCAACTGCATCTCCTATTTGTTTTGTTGTAACATTTCTTCTTAGAGGTGCTTTTTCTTCTACAACAGTTAATATACTTCCAAAGTCTTTAATTCCTTTAGCTGATAATGTTTTTATTGGTCCTGCTGATACTGCATTTACTCTTACTCCTGTTGGTCCTAAGTTATCTGCTAAGTATCTTACACTACACTCTAATGCTGCTTTTGCAACACCCATTACATTGTATCCTTCTAATACCTTTGTAGATCCATGATAAGTTAAAGTAACTAAACTTGCTTCATCATTTAGCATATCTAATTCTTTTGCAATTCTTGCAACAGCAACAAATGTATATGCACTTACATCATTAGCATGTGCAAATCCTTCTTTGCTTGTATATATAAAATCATTTCTTAAATCTTCTGTGTTTGCATGTGCTATTGCATGTAATATTCCATCTAATTTTCCGTTTTCTTTTAATATTTTTTCAAAAGTTGCTTTTAAGGCATCATCATTTGAAGCATCACATTCATAAGCCTTTGATCCCGGAATTTCAGAAATTAATTCTTCTATTTTTTCTCTATTTTCTTCTCCCATGAAAGTAAATAAAACTTGTGCTCCTTGATCAGCAGCAGATTTTGCAGCTCCCCAAGCAATACTCCACTTATTTCTTATTCCCATTATTAATACTTTTTTGTTTTCTAAAATCATATTTTTTCTTTCCTTTCCTTTTCCTAATATACTTATATCTGTGTGAAAATATAATAGAAAAATCGAACACCCGCTTCTAGTCTCTACAACAGCTTAATTTAGCTATTATCGTAGTGATATTAATTGTCTTTATTTGTACTTACCGCGTTTAAGGGTGTGGCAGATTTTTATATTATATTTTAACATTATATATATTTATATACTCTACATTTTTCTATATTTTTCATATCTTTTATTTAATAACTCATCTATATCTAATTTGGATAGTTCATCTGCATACTCTAATATTTTTTGCTTTATAGTATTAGACATCTCTTTTACATTAGCATTTGCTCCGCCTTTGGGCTCTTTTAATACTTCATCTATAATTCCAAAACTGTATAAGTCATCTGCTGTTAATTTCATAACTTCTGCAGCTTCTTTCGCTTTAGAACTATCCTTCCATAAAATACTTGCATATCCTTCAGGAGATAATACTGAGTATATTGAATTTTCTAGCATTAAAATTTTATCTCCAACGCCTATTGCTAAAGCACCTCCACTTGAACCTTCACCAATTACAATCGCAATGATTGGAGTTTTTAAGCTAGACATTTCCATTAGATTTTTCGCAATGGCTTCTCCTTGTCCTCTTTCTTCTGCACCAATTCCAGGATAAGCTCCTTTTGTATCAATAAAAGTAATTATTGGTCTTTTAAATTTTTCTGCCTGTTTCATAAATCTTAATGATTTTCTATATGCTTCAGGATTAGGCATTCCAAAATTTCTTTCTATATTTTCTTTAGTATTTCTTCCTTTTTGTTCTGCTACCACTGTAAAGTTTTTACCATTTATACTTGCAAGTCCACACACAATAGATTTATCATCTTTAAAACATCTATCTCCATGTAACTCTATAAAGAAATCGAATATATTATTTATATAATCTAATGCTGTGGGTCTACTAGAGTCCCTCGCTAAATTTACTCTATCCCAAGCAGTTAAATTGTTGCTTTTCAAAATATTTCACTTCCTTTTTTAGAATTATTTATGCAATAAAAGTAATTGATATAATGTATCTTTCATTTCACTTCTATGTACTACCTTATCCACAAATCCTTGTTCTTGTAAAAACTCTGCTGTTTGAAATCCTTCAGGTAAATCTTGACCTATTGTTTGTTTTATTACTCTTGGACCAGCAAATCCTATCATAGAATTTGGCTCTGCCAAAATTATATCACCAAGCATTGCAAAACTTGCTGTAACACCGCCATAAGTTGGATCTGTTAAAACAGATATGTATAGCAATCCTGCATCATTTAATTTTGATATTGCAGCAGATGTTTTTGCCATTTGCATTAATGATATCATTCCTTCTTGCATTCTTGCTCCACCAGATACACAAAAAATTATAAGTGGTAATTTTAACTCTATGGCTTTTTCTACAGAATAAGTTATTTTTTCACCAACAACTTTTCCCATACTACCCATAAAGAAATTGCTATCCATTACGCAAATTACAACATCTTCGCCATTTATTTTTCCTGTACCACATTTTACTGCCTCATCTATACCTGTTTTTTCTCTTAATACTTCTAACTTTTTTGTATATTCATCTAATTTAAGTGGATTACTATCTGGCAATTTTAATTCAAATTCACAAAATGTTCCTTCATCTATTATTTGCTTTACTCTTCTTCTACTAGATAATCTAAAATGATTACCACAATTTGGACATACACTATAATTTTGATGTAGAGTTTCTTTATATATAATTTCTTTACATTTATCGCATTTTACCCATTTACCAATAGGTATGTCTCCTCTTTGTATATTTTCATCTTCGTCTGAATTTTCTCTTTTTTTTATTTTATCTATTACCAAAAAAGTTCACCTCTTTTACAAAACCATAATTAAAACTACATTCCAAACTCTTTATTAATAAATGACGTGTCAAAATCTCCTTTTTTAAAATCTTCATTTTTTAATATAGTATATAAAAAGTCTATATTCGTATCTACTCCCTCTATAACACACTCTTCTAGGGCTCTTTTCATTTTTGCAATAGCAGCATTTCTATTTTCAGCATGAACTATAATTTTAGCTATCATAGAATCATATACTGGTGGAATTGTATACCCTGTATATATAGCAGTATCTACTCTTACTCCATTTCCACCCGGTAAATTCAATTCTTTAATTTGACCAGGACAAGGTCTAAAATTTAATTCTGGATTTTCTGCATTTATTCTACATTCTATACTGTGTCCTCGAAAACTTATATCTTTTTGAGTAAATCCTAAAGGTTCTCCAGATGCGATTTTTATTTGTTCTTTTACTATATCTATTCCTGTTATCATTTCAGTTACAGGATGTTCAACTTGAATTCTTGTATTCATTTCCATAAAATAAAAATTTTTATCTTTATCAACTAAAAATTCAATAGTACCTGCATTTGTATAATTAGATGCCTTAACAGCCTTAATGGCTGCTTTCCCCATTTTTTCTCTTAATTCGGAATTTAATATAGTAGAAGGACTTTCTTCCAAAATTTTTTGATTTTTTCTTTGTAATGAGCAATCTCTTTCTCCTAAATGAACTACATTTCCATGCTCATCTGCTAAAATTTGTATTTCAACATGACGAGGATTAACAATGTATTTTTCCATATAAATTTCATCATCATTAAATGATACTTTTGCTTCTTGTTTTACTAAATTATAAGCTGATTCAAGTTCTTCTAAATTATCTACTTTTCTTATGCCTTTACCTCCGCCACCAGCAGAAGCCTTTAAAAGAATTGGGTATCCTATTTTATTTGCTAAATTAATTGCTTCTTTTAAATTTTTTATAGTTCCATCGCTACCAGGAATTACCGGAACACCTGCTTTTTTCATAAGTTGCTTACTATTTGATTTGTTTCCCATTAATTCTATTATTTTATATGATGGACCTATAAATTTAATATTAGACTCCTCACACATCTTCGCAAATTTTGCATTTTCAGATAAAAATCCAAAACCAGGGTGGATACTATCACATCCTGTAAGACATGCACTTTCTAATATATTATGCATATTTAAATAACTTTTGCTTGCAGTTCCAGGACCTACACAAATGGCTTCATCTGCCAGCTTAGTATGAAGAGAATCTTTATCTGCTTCTGAATATATTGCTACTGTTTTTATGCCTAATTCTCTACATGCTCTAATTATTCTTAATGCTATTTCTCCTCTATTTGCAACCAATATCTTTCTTAACATTTATGTACCTCCTTGCTTTAATTTATTTTAACACAGAGGAATAATAATATATATATATTATACTATTGCAAAGGTTAATTCACCTTTTACTGCAACTTGCCCATCAACTGTTGCTATTGCTTCTCCTACTCCTATTGGTCCTTTTTGTTTTATAATTTTTACTTCTAATTTTAGTATATCACCTGGTACAACTTGACGTTTAAATTTTAATTTATCTACTCCACCAAATAATGCATTTTTTCCTTTGGCAGATTCTTGAGACAATATTGCAACCGCTCCAGTTTGAGCTAGTGCTTCTATCATTAATACACCTGGCATTATTGGATTTCCAGGGAAATGCCCTTGAAAAAATGGCTCGTTCATTGTAATATTTTTGTATGCAACTGCACTTTCACCTGGGGTATATTCCTCTACTCTATCAATCATTAAAAAAGGTGGTCTTTGTGGAATTATTTCCATTATTTGTTGAACATTTAACATATTTATTTTCCTCGTATAATATATTTACAATCAATTTTATAATTTTAATTTACATTAAATAAATGATTGCATAAGAAAA
>CANRED010000006.1 GCA_947629555.1 uncultured Clostridia bacterium
TATAATATAAAAAATTAAAAAGAAAGGGATTAATCAATTAAATAGATTAATATTTCTATATAATTGATTATACGAGGCTAAAATATGAAAAAGAATAGAAATATAATAATAGGTATAGTATTAATTGCAATATTATTAATGTCTGTAGCATATTCAGCATTAGCTACACAAATTTCATTAAATGGAACAGGTAAAATTATTAGCGAGTGGAATGTAAAAATAACTAGTGTTACTGCACAGGACATTAGCGAAGGTTGCAATGCAGGAACTCCTGAATTTACGGATACAAAAATAACTTTTAATGCTGAACTAGTAAAACCAGGCGATTATATTACGTATTTAATTATGATAGAAAATACTGGTACATTAGATGCTGTTTTAGATACTATCTCATTAACTCCTGATGAAAACGGCTCACCAGCCATTATTTATACCCATACTGACCCAGAAACTTTATTACAAGCAGGAAAAACAACATGCTTTTTAATAAAGGTATCTTATGATGAAAATACTACAGAAATGCCATCAATTAAAAGTAGAACAATAACAGGCTTTGTAAAATATGTTCAAAAATAAAATAGATTGCTAAATAAATTCGAAGGTTAGAATTTGTTTTTTTTAAGTCTAACCTTTGATATTTTTTGCGAATAAGCTTGAAGGTGAAGATGGTGAGATACTTAAAAAATAAAAATTTATTGTTAATTATTATAATATATGTGTTTATAACAACTAATTTAATTATTTTAAATAGTACAATTTATACAAATTTTATAAATCCTCTTTTTTGGGGAGGAATAATTATATATTTAATTATTTATAGAAAAAAGAATTATATTAGGTTTGATAAAAATAAAAAGTACTTTAAGTATATGGTTATAATTACGTGCATACATGTTATTATTTATTTGTACTTGGGATTTATATTAGGATTTTCAGAAAAAAGAAATAATTACAATTTTATTGCAACTATTATTCCAATAATTGGTATTGAAATGGCAAGAAATGTAATAGCAACAAGTAATAAAAATAATAAGATAGTGCTCATATTTACTACAATATTATTTATTTTGGTAGAACTTAAATATAATATTTTGGTTAATTTATACCCTTACAAGGAGCCATTTTTTGAATATGCTTGTGAGACGATTTTGCCACTTATAGCATTTAATAGTCTATATACATACTTAACTTTAAAAGGTTCTTTTGCTATTCCTTTAGTATATAGAATTTTTGTTAGATTAATTGTGTTGGTATTACCTATTTCTTCTAGTGCTGACTGGTTTATTACAGCTACAATAGGTATTTTATCTCCTGCAATTATTTATGCTTTATTTAGATATAAATTTGCTAATAAGAATGACGATATAAGGAAAAAGAAACAAAAATTTCACAACAAAATTAGTTTTACAGTGATTTTTATTTTTTGTATAAATTTAGTCTCATTTATGATAGGAATATTTAAATATGAACCAATAACAATACTGTCAAATAGTATGAAGCCTATTTATGAAAGAGGAGATGTAGTTATTTTTGAAAAGATGAGTGATAGTGAGTTAAGTCAAATACCTATAAATGAAATAATTGTTTATAGTGTAGGTGAACAAAATATAGCACATCGAATTGTAGATAAAATAGAAGAAAATGGTACAGTAATATATCTAACAAAAGGAGATAACAATAATGTATCAGATAAAGTAGCAGTACAAATAGATCAGATTAAAGGCAAGTATATATTTCATATAAAATATATTGGATTTCCAACAGTTTGGTTATATGAATATTTTAATAAGTAGAGGGGAATTATATGATAAAAAAAAGAAGAAAACATATAAGTAAGGGAATAAATACTAGAAGGTTTAGGGGAGATAATAGAAAAAATTATGTTAGTATTATAGTTGTAGTTACTATGATTGTAATAGCAATTATTTTTGTAAAACTCGGGTTAGAATCAGAAAAAAATACAAAATCAATATATCAGTATAAAATTGAAAGAAAATCTGATTATGAAGTGTTATTAAAAGAAAATAATTTCTATGTAACTAAAACACTTCCAGCAAATTTATACTATGCTTCTAAATCAATTGACAATTTTAATATAAATTTTGAATATAACTTTAAGGGAAATAATAAAGTTGATACAGAATATGATTATAATATTACTGCTAACTTAGTTGGAACAGTGAAAGATGAATATAAAGACAAAGAGGTTTGGAATAGAAGTTTTAGTATTTTTGAAAACAAGAGCGATAAACAACTTGATAAAGATGAATTTTCAATTAAAGAAACAATTAATATTGATTATCAAAAATATAATGATTTAGTACATTTATATGAAAGTGAGTATGGAATTAAAATTGATGCTGTTTTAAAAGTACGCTTTAATATAAGTTATAAAAATAATGTAAATACTGAAAAAATAGATGATTTTATAGAATTGAATATACCAATAACTAATACTGTAACAGAGGTAAACGAAAATTATGAAAAAGAGAGTATAATAAATGTTATGCCACCAATAGAAAAAATAAAAATAAGAGAATATATTTTGTATGCAACTGCAGGATTATTCGCAATATTAGCTTTAATTGCATTGGCAATAAGAAATAGTAAATACAAAATGACACCGCAAGAAAAATACGAAAAAAATGTAAACCATATTCTTAAATATTATAGAGATATAATTGTAACAGTAAACAATAAGCCAAATTTGAGCGATTTAAAAATGATGGAATTAATTACTTTAGACGATTTAATTGATGTTGCAGAACAAAATAATTGTAACATTATTCATTATGAAGACTTTACAAATAAAACTAACTATTTATATGCAATTGTAGGAAATTATGCATATTACTATATTAATGGGGACGGAGAAGATTGACACGCTTTTTACGTCAATCTTCTCCGTCCCCATTGACCTATTAAACATTCTCTTTATCATTTAACAATTTATATAATTTAATAACAAAGAAGAGATATACTAAAGAAAAAATTAATAAAATAATCATTATATAGATTAATTCTACTTTAAGTAATATTAAACTTACTAAAGTTGCTAAAATACATCTTACTATTTTTCTTGATAAATTAAAATTTAATATAGCTTTTTGTTGATTCTCCTTACAACAATTATTTAATAATGCGTTTTTCAAAAAATTCATAATTGGATCTCTTGACAATAAAAGCATACAGAATCCTATACTCATAATCACAATTCCAATAATATTTGATGGAATTAAATTACCAATAATTAAAAATGATATTGCAGTGATTAAATTAATATTTAAAATAATGATAAATTTATTTTTTATTTTTCTATATATATTACTAAAAAATATATTTGATAAAACTCTAACTATTCTAGACAAAGCAATAATAATTGATAAGTATATTGCAGTTTTGTTTACTGATATAAAGTTTTGCAAAGTATACTGAATAAATATTTTACCATTTTCTTGAGCAGTTTCTAAAGTTCCATATAATAATCCATATAATAAAACAATTAAGAATAATACTTTTGTCCATTTAAACTTAGAATTATTTTTTTGTATAATTTCTTTTTGTAATTTAGATTCATATAAAAAATTTGATAGTAGTATATTAATAAAACATATTAATATACAAATTATCATTGGCAAATAATGATTAATATTAAATATAAATCCAGCTATGAAAGCAATAATCATCGTTGATATAGCATATATTAAACTGCTTTTACTTTGAATTTCTATAAATGAGTCCTCATCTTTTAAGTATTTTAAATTTCTTTTCAGAATAACAATATCCATTCCTTTAAAAAGAAAAGCTATATTATATAACACTTCTCCAATTGATATTACTATAAATGAACTGCCAAATGTTATTATAATTGATGATATAAATAATAGAACTAATCCTAATTTGACTGATTTTATATTACCTATTTTTTTTATTATCTTTAAAACAATATGTTGAGATAATATTGCAACAAAGCTTGAAATGGCTGATAGTAAACTAACTTGTGATGCAGAGAGCGACTTAACTGTTGTTAAAAATATTGTATTTATAGCTGCCCAAAATAATAAATCAGCAGACAATCCAGATAAATAAGGAAATATTTTATTACTTAATTTTATTTTTTCATTAACTTCATCCATTGGTACAACTCCTTATTGCATTATAACATATATAATATATTTTTTACTATAATTTTATTGAAAAGATTTGAATAATTAATATAACTAATGGAGACGGAGAAAGATTGACACGCTTTTTGTGTCATGTATCTCCGTCTCCGTTGACCTAAATATTAAAAACTATAATAAAAATATTGCAAAAGGATAGATTATAATATAAAATAGAAAAATAAGATTGAGTAATAAAAGGAGAATGAATAAAAATGAAGATAGGAATAGTTGGACTTCCAAATGTAGGAAAAAGTACAATGTTTAATGCAATAACAAATGCTGGGGCAGAATGTGCAAACTATCCATTTTGTACTATAGAGCCAAATATAGGAGTTGTACCAGTACCAGATGAAAGATTAGATAATTTAACAAAAATGTATAATCCTCAAAAAACTACACATGCAATAATAGAGTTTGTTGATATAGCAGGTTTAGTAAAAGGGGCAAGCAAGGGAGAAGGTTTAGGAAATAAATTTTTATCTCATATAAGGGAAGTAGATAGCATTGTTGAAGTTGTAAGATGTTTCGAAGATCCCAATGTAGTGCATGTTGATGGAAGCATAAATCCACTAAGAGACATAGAAACAATAAATTTAGAACTTATATTTGCAGATATAGAAACAATTGATAAAAAAATTGAAAAAACAATAAAAATGTTGAAAGCGGATAAAAAATATCAAGAAGAATTAGATTTATTAAATAAAATAAAGAATACATTAGAACAAGGAAAATCAGCAAGAACAATAGATTTTACAGATGAAGAAAAAGAATTACTAAAAGATACATATTTACTTACAACAAAGCCAATACTATATATAGCAAATATTTCAGAAGAACAGTTACAAAATGCTTTAAATGACTCAAATGTTAAGCAAGTTGCTGAATATGCAAAATCTGAGAATAGTAAAGTAATACCTTTATGCGTAAAAATTGAAGAAGAACTTAGCGGACTAGAACCAGAAGATAAAAAAGAAATGCTAGAAGCATTAGGATTAGATGAATCCGGTTTAGATAAAGTAATAAAAGAAAGTTATGATTTGCTTGGATTAATGTCATTTTTAACTGCTGGAGAGCCAGAAGTTAGAGCATGGACAATAAAGAAAGGTACAAAGGCACCACAAGCAGCAGGTAAAATTCACTCAGATATAGAAAGAGGCTTTATTAAAGCAGAGGTAGTTTCTTATGACGATTTAATGAGAGAAGGTTCAATGGTAGCAGCCAAAGAAAAGGGACTAGTTCGTTCAGAAGGAAAAGAATATGTAATGCAAGATGGCGATATTGTTTTATTTAGATTTAATGTGTAGAATATAAATAGGAATAAGTTTACATAAATATTAAAATTTTCTAAAAAAAGTATTGCATATAATTTTAATTTATGGTATAAATAATAATAGATGTAAAAAATTTAATATATAGGAGAGAAGAAAATGTTAAGTTTAAAAAAGAATGTTTTAAAAATAGTTATGATTATGTTAGTAATAGTAGCGTTATTAGTACCAGTTGCATCTTATGCAACAGATGATACAGTAAATGTAATTACACCAGGAACATCTACACCAACACCTACAACATCTGCAAGTCCAAAGGCAACACCAAAAGCTACATCAACACCAAAAACTACCTCAACTCCAAAAGTTACACCAACTCCAAAATCAAATTTACCTCAAACAGGAATTGAAGATTATACAGGTTTAATAGTTATAACAGTAGTACTTGGAGCATCAGCAGTATTTGCATATAAGAAAATAAAAGATTATGATAGATTATAATACAAAAAAATAAATCGCATTGAATGCGGTTTATTTTTTTTTGTAGGAAAGCTAAATTTCAAACTGTAAGGGTCGCATGGTATGAGACCCTTTTGTTGTGTATTAAGAAAATAAATTTCAAACTGTAGGGGTCGGCGAGCATTGCATACTGAGGCTGTAACTCACATTCGTTCGAACAGCCATAGCATCCCCGACGACCCGTGTAGCGAAATATAAAGTAAAAGAGGTCGAATAATCGACCTCAATATAATATTTATTCTTCTTTTAATGTAACTGTAACAGTTTTTTCTTTGCCATCTCTTACTAATTTTATATCTAATTTATCACCTATAGATTTTGAATTTTTAATTTCTGTTAATTCGTCCATTGTAGAAATTTGTTTACCATCAGCTTCTATAATAACATCTCCAACTTTAATTCCTGCAAGTTCTGCTGCACTAAAATCTTCAACAGATTTTACATATATTCCAACAGGCAATTTGTTTTTTTCAGCTTTTGCTTCATCTAAATCCATACCTTCAATTCCAATGTAAGGACGTTTAACTTTATTATATTCTATTAATTGTTTATATATATCTATTGTACTGTTTATTGGTATTGCAAATCCCATGTTTTCTACACCAGTAGCAGATATTTTTAAAGTATTTATTCCTATTACTTGACCTTGTGAGTTTACCAGTGCACCACCACTATTTCCAGCATTTATAGCAGCATCAGTTTGTAAAAGAACATATTTTGTTCCGTCATTACTTGTAATTTCTCTGTCAACTGCACTAATAATTCCACTTGTAACTGTACTTTTTAATCCTAGAGGATTTCCAATTGCCATTGCAAATTCTCCAATTTTTACAGCAGAAGAATCACCTAGTTCGGCAGGAGTAAGGCCAGTTTTATCTATTTTTATAACTGCTAAATCTGTTTGTGCATCAGTTCCAATAATTTCAGCTTCATATGGAGTGGTATCATTAAATAAATATACAGTAACACTTTTTGCTTCACTTACTTCATAAAAGGCTGAATTAGAAGATGAACTTACTATGTGATTGTTTGTTAAAATGTATCCATCTTCACTTATGATTATACCTGATCCAGAAGCTGCTGATTCAGAAGAATACTGCATTCCATAACCAAAATTGCTTGTAACGTTAAATGTTACATTGATACCAACAATAGATGGCAATACTTTACTTGCAACACCAACTGCAGTATCTGAAAATTGACTTAAAGAAACTAAATCAACAATTCCAGTATTTTGAGTAGTAATTGTTGATGGAGAAGATGTTTCTTTTGTTTCTCCAATTAATTTTGTTCTAATAGAAGTATTACCGAAACAAACTCCTATTACTAAAGATGTACCTAAAATTCCACTTATAAAAGGAACAGCAATACTATTTTTAAAATTAGATTTTGCTTTTTTAGGTTTTTCATTATTAAAATAATCGTTTATATCATCCATAACTAACCCTCCTATAACTTCATTTTATAATATACTATTTTTACAAAAAAATAAATATATATGTGAAATTTGTAACTAAAATGTAATATTTAATATTGCATTATAAAATTTGTAAATATATAATAATAAATAATTATTAAATAAAACTTAAAAAGAAAGAAGAATATAATGAAAGAAAAAGAAATAGATAGATTAAATAAGTTAAAAGAATACGAAAATGAATTATATGAAACTGGTTTACAATATATTGCAGGAATTGATGAAGCAGGAAGAGGACCTCTTGCAGGACCTGTTGTCGTTGCTTGTGTAATACTGCCAAAAGATTCTTTTATAGAAGGAGTAAACGATTCTAAGAAGGTATCTGAAAAGAAAAGGGAAAAATTATATGAAGATATAACTAATGAGGCAATAGCATGGGGAGTAGGAATAGTAGATCAAAATGAGATAGACGAAATTAATATATTAAATGCAACAAAAAAAGCACTTACTATGTCAATACAAAGCTTAAAAGTAAAACCAGATAGAATTTTAGTTGATGCACTAGAGCATATAGATACTTGTGGAATACCATATACTTCTATAATAAAAGGTGATGCTAAAAATTATTCTATTGCTGCAGCATCAATAATTGCAAAAGTTACGAGGGATAGAATAATGCGTGAATGGGATAGTGTATATCCACAATATGGTTTTGCAATTCATAAAGGATATGGGACAGCAAAGCATATTCAAGCAATAAAAGAAAATGGAATATGTATGTTGCATAGGAAATCATTTGTAAAAAATATAATATAAGGAAGTTTGAAAAATAATCAGCATATTACGTCGTTATTTTTAATGAGAAAATCCTCAACGTACCTTAGTATGCCTCCGGTATTTCTCATTAAAAATGCCTAGTACTATACTAATTCTTTTTCAAACTTAATGTGTAAAATTAGAAAGGAATGGGAAGTATTTATGAATATATTAGATATAATAGCCAAAAAAAGAGATAAGCAAGAATTAACAAAAGAAGAAATTGAATTTTTTATTAATGGATATACAAATGGAACTATTACAGATTATCAGGCAGCTGCACTTATTATGGCAATTTATATAAATGGAATGAATTCAAGAGAGACAACAGATATGACTATGTCAATGACAAATTCGGGAGAAACGTTAGATTTATCAAGCATATCAAATATCGTTGTTGATAAGCATAGCACAGGGGGAGTAGGCGACAAAATTACAATAATACTTGTACCAATAATAGCATCTTTAGGAATACCGGTTGCAAAAATGTCTGGAAGAGGACTAGGATTTACAGGGGGAACAATAGATAAATTAGAATCAATTCCTGGATATAATGCATCACTTGAGTTAAAAGAATTTGTAGATAATGTAAAAAAAATAGGAATAAGTGTTATAGGTCAAACTATGAATTTAGCACCAGCAGATAAGAAGATATATGCTCTACGAGATACTATTTCATGTGTAGATAGTATGCCGTTAATTGCCTCAAGTATAATGAGCAAAAAAATTGCTGCAGGTGCAAATAAGCTAGTATTAGAGGTAACATGTGGAAATGGCGCTTTCATGAAAAATAAAGAGGATGCTATAAAACTTGCTAATGAAATGAAAGAAATAGGAAAATTAGCAAATAAAGAAACTATATGTGTTTTAACAAATATGAACGAACCAATTGGAAAAACTGTTGGAAATACATTAGAAATTATTGAAGCAATTGATGCATTAAAAGGAAATATGAGCGATGACGTAGAAACAATAATTACTACTGTTGGTGCATATATTATTAAATTATCTGGTAATGGAAATAATATAGAAGAAAACAAATTAAAAATAATGGAAAATATAAAAAATGGAAAGGCATATAATAAGTTTATAGAGTGGATATCAAGTCAAGGTGGAGATATATCTTATGTAGAGAATATAGAAAAATTTGAAAAGGCAAAATATATTATGCCAGTTATATCTAAATGTGATGGATATGTAAGTAAATTAAATGCATTAGATGTAGGAAAAATTTCTGTAAATTTAGGTGCTGGAAGAATGAAAAAAGAGGATGGAATAGATAATTCAGTAGGAATAGTTTTAAACAAAAAAATATCTGAAAAAGTAGCAGTAGGAGATATTTTAGCATACGTATATGCAAATGATGAAGTAAAAGGAAATAAGGCAGTAGAAGATTTATATAATGCGTATGAATTTTCAAAAAATGAACCAGAAAAACAGGAACATATATTAGGAATAGTTTAATATGTAGAGACGAGATTTGTCTCTAGCTAGTTTATGTATAATAGAAAAATTCAATTATTTTATTTGCTAATTGCAAATTGTAGGGAACGACGCCCTCGTCGTTCCTTTTTTAAAACAATTTGACAGTTGCAGAGGATAGAAGTCTTTGATAATCACTACAATTCAATTTTAGGTTTATACATCTCTAGCCACATATTTACTTGAATTAGATATGCCATAAGTTGTGGACCAGTCATTAATTGACCAAACCATGGTCTAGTAAATGCTTTTCCATCAGTTTGTATAATTTCTGAAATATATTTTTTATCTAATAAAGAATATATTGGTGCATTGTCATCTTTTATTATTTCAGTTAAAATTCCCTTTACTTTAGCTAAATAATTAGGATTGTGTGTTTTAGGATATGGGCTTTTCTTTCTATCTACAATTTCCTTAGGCAATAAATCTTTTACAACATAACGCAATAATCCTTTTTCTCTTCCGTCTAATGCTTTCATTTCCCAAGGAATATTCCATAAATATTCTACGAGTCTGTAATCACAGAAAGGAACACGTAGCTCTAGACCATTATACATAGCCATTCTATCGGAACGATCTAATAAAGTTTGCATAAACCAATTCATAGTTAAATATGAAATTTTTCTTTTTTCAGCAGTTTCTTTAGAATCACTATTTAACGAACTCATTTGAGATAAACTACGTAAATATTGATAATCAACATATTCCTTTAAATCTATTTTATTTCTTATGTTTTCATTTAATAAATTTTGCCTTTCTGTTAGTGCAATAGACCATGGAAAAGTGTTACTATTTAAAGCATCTTCCCTAAAGAACCATGGATAACCGGCAAATATTTCATCAGAACACTCACCTGAAAGCACTACTGTTGCATCTTTTTTTATGTGCTTACAAAACAATAACATAGATGAATCAACATCTGCCATACCAGGGGCATCTCTTGCAATTACTGCATCTTTTAGACAATCTGCTAATTCTGGAGTATCTATAACTATACTATGATGTTTTGTATTAAAAGTTTTTCTCATTATATCTATATAATAATTATCAGAGTTAGGTTGAAAATCACTTTTTACAAAATTTTTGTCATTATCAACGTAATCTATTGAATATGTGTCTAATGGTGGAAGGCCATTCTTTTTGCAATAGTTACTAGCGTAAGCTGTTATGATACTAGAATCTAAACCTCCGTGATAGCATTAAACATAAAGGTACATCAGAAACTAATTGCCTTTGTATAGCATCATCTAGTAAATATTTTACTTTATTACAAGTTTCATTAAAATTATCTTTATGTGGACTACTTATAAGTTCCCAATATTTTTCAAAATGAATACCTGATTTATTTACTATGGCAAAATGAGCAGGTTTTATTTCATATATATTTTTAAATACAGAAGTCCCTGGAGTATGTGCTGGACCTATGCCAAATAATTCACAAATACTTGTAGCATCTAAACAGGCTTCTACATGTGGATGCTTTAAAATTGCTTTAATTTCGGATGCAAATATAAAGTTGTCATCATTATAAGTATAATATAATGGCTTAATTCCAAAATGGTCACGGGCTAAAAATAGTTCTTCTTTTTTTGAATCCCATATAGCAAAAGCAAAAATCCCATTTAATTTATTAACTACATCATAACCCCAGTAGATATAACTCTTAAGTAATATTTCTGTATCACAATGACCTTCAAAAATAAAACCTTTTTCAGAAAGTTCCTTCCTTAATTCACTAGCATTATAAATTTGACCATTATAAACTATAGTATAAGTATTTCCATTATAAGTAGCGCTCATTGGTTGTTTACCATTTTCTGGGTCAATTACTATTAATCTTTTATGACCTAAATTAATGTGTTTGTCTATAAAATAACCTTCTTCATCTGGACCACGTTTTTTTAAGCAATTATTCATATCTTGAATTATATGTTTATAATTACTCATATCCTTTGTATAATTAACATAGCCTACAAGACCACACATAATTCCTCCGTTTCTGCTACGATATATAGCAATTACAAATTTAATATCTATTTATTATATGCAAAAAAATTAGGTATTGACAAAATAATAAAAAACTAGTATACTTTTATAGTCACGATTAATGTGTAAGAATAAATTATATAGATAACTATGTAAAACCAAGGGGAGGGAATAGAGATGGCACAACCAAAAAGAAGATGGTCAAAAGCTAGAACAGGAGCCAAAAGATCAACATGGAAATTAGATAAACCTAATTTAGCTACTTGTAAACACTGTAATGAACCAGTAATGCCACATAGAGTTTGTCCAAATTGTGGATATTATGATGGAAAAGAAGTAATAAGCAAAAAAGAAGATTAATAGGGCGCTGGAACAGCGCCCTTTGTTCTAATATAAATAATTTAGAAAGGAGACATTTTATGGGACAAACTGATAGAGTAGATAAAGTAAATTATTATTTAGACATAGCAGAAGCAGTTGCAAGTAGAAGTACTTGTTTAAGAAAAAAATATGGAACTGTTATTGTAAACAATGATGAAATAATTTCTACAGGATATAGTGGTGCTCCAAGAGGAAGAGTAAACTGTATAGATTTAGGATATTGTACCAAGAAAAAAATGTTTCCCAATCTAAGGCATGCTGGATACGATGCATGTAGGTCAGTACATAGTGAACAGAATGCAATAATAAGTGCATCTAGAAAAGATATGATAGGTGGTACATTATATTTAGTTGGATATAGAATAGATACACAAGACTATGAAGAAGGAGCTGCACCATGTTTGATGTGTAGAAAAATGATTATAAATTCAGGCATAAAGAATGTTGTTGTAAGAGTAAATAAAACAAAATATAATGTTATAGATGTAAATGAATGGATAAACAATGATGAAATACTAAATGGAGAGATTTCATATTAAAAAGGGGACGTAGAGCAATGAATCTTTTAATAGTTGTAGGGATATTAATAGCATTGATTGGAGTAATCGCAATATATGATGCCAGACCACTAACAAAAAAATTATTCGGATTTGGAGATCAAAACGAAGCTAGCCTAGGATTAAAAATAGTAGGATTTATTTTAGTAGTTATAGGTGGACTAGTTATATATTTAAATATACAATAATATTCGAATGGAGAGAAAAAACATGTTAGACAAAATTAATTGCCCAGAAGATTTGAAAAAAATAACAATAAAAGAAAAAAAGGAATTAGCAAAAGATTTAAGAAAAATGATTATAGATACAGTGTCTAATACAGGTGGACATTTGGCATCTAATTTAGGAGTAGTAGAACTTACAATTGCTTTACATTCTATATTTAATGCACCAAATGACAAAATAATTTGGGATGTTGGACATCAAACTTACGTACATAAAATTTTAACAGACAGAAAAGAAAAAATGAACACTTTACGTAAAATGGACGGAATTGCTGGATTTCCTAAAACATCAGAATCAGTATATGATGCTTTTGATACGGGACATAGCAGTACGTCTATTTCTGTTGCTTTAGGTATGGCAAGAGCACGAGATTTACGTGGAGAGTCAAATAAAGTTATTGCAGTCATTGGCGATGGAGCATTAACTGGTGGGATGGCATTAGAGGCTTTAAATGATGCTGGAAGTAGTAAAACTGATGTCATTGTTATATTAAACGATAACGAAATGAGTATATCTAAAAATGTAGGAGGAATGTCACAATTATTAGGAAGATTAAGAACTAGAAGATTGTATAAAAAAACAAATAAACAAACTAAGGCAATATTAGAGAAAGTACCAGTAGTAGGAAACAAATTAGTAAAAATTATTCAAAATGTAAAAAAAGGAATAAAACAGTTATTTATACAAAATATGTATTTTGAAGACATTGGATTTTCATATTTTGGACCAGTAGATGGTAATGACATAGAAAAGTTAGAAAGCGTATTAGAGTTAGCTAAAAATACAGAAGGGCCGGTACTAGTACATGTTATAACTAAAAAAGGGAAAGGCTATGAGTTAGCAGAAAAAAATCCTGATAAGTTTCATAGTATATCAAGTTTTGATATAGAAACTGGAAAAACCGTAAAATCAAAATGTAAAGGTTATTCAGAAGTTTTTGGAGAAAAAATAGTAGACTTAGCAAAAAAAGATAAAAAAATAGTAGCAGTAACTGCAGCAATGTGCGATGGAACAGGATTGTCAAAATTCGCAAAAGAATTTCCTAATAGGTTTTTCGATGTAGGAATTGCAGAACAACATGCAATAGGTATGGCTGCCGGAATGGCAAAAAATGGATTAAAGCCAGTAGTTCCAATTTATTCCTCTTTTTTACAAAGAGCTTATGATCAAATTGTTCATGATGTATGTATACAAAACTTACCAGTTACAATCTGCGTAGATAGAGCAGGAATTGTTGGAAATGATGGCGAAACACATCAAGGAATTTTGGATTTATGTTATTTGAATTCTATACCCAATATAAATATTTTAGCACCGAAAGATTTTATAGAATTAGAAGATATGTTAGAGTTTGCCGTAAATAGTAACAAACCTATTGCTATAAGATATCCACGTGGAGAAGAAAGTGACTATAAATTTAAACAGCATGATTCATTGAAACTAGGAAAGGCTGAAATATTAAGAACAGGGCATGATTTAACAATTATTGCTTTAGGTAAAACTGTAGCAAAAGCAATGATGTTGGCAGAAAAATTTGAAGAAAAAGGAATTTCTATAGAAGTAATTAATTTAAGATTTTTGAAGCCATTAGATGAAGATACTATATTAAAATCTATAACAAAAACAAAAAACGTAATAACAATAGAAGATGGTTACGTGTTAAACGGAATGGGAAATACAATAACAAATTTCATAAATGACCAACAAGTCGACAGCATTAAAATAAAAAATTTAGGGTATCCAGATAAATTTATAAAACATGGAAATGTCGAGCAAATAGAGAAAAAATATAAATTGGACATTGATAGTATAGAGAAAATTATAGATAATAATTTTACTAAAAACAAAAAAATATTGCATGGGGAATATTAATTATTATATAATATGTATGAAAGTTTAGAAGAGGTGTTAAATGAATAAAACCAAAAGAAAAATATTCGAAGCATCAATGAAATTATTTGCAGAAAAGGGCTATGATGCAACAAGTATAGAAGAAATAACTGCTACTGTGGGAGTTGCAAAAGGAACCCTATATTACCATTTCTCTAGTAAGGAAGAAATATTTAATTTCTTAGTTGAAGAAGGAGTTAAACTATTAAAAAATAGTATTGAAATAAAAACACAAAAATTAGATAAAACAATGGATAAACTAAGAGCAATAATATTAATAGAAATAAAGGTAATGCTAAAGTATGAGGATTTTATGACGATATTACTTAGCCAAATTTGGGGAAATGAACCAAGAAATAATATATGCCAAAAATATGTATTTGAATATGAACAAATAGTAGAAAAAATAGTAAAAGAAGGAATAAAAAAAGGTGAAATAATAGATGGCAATCCAGAAATAATTGCTACAGAAATTTTTGGCGTTATATGGTCAAGTTTAGCTTATAAAATAAAAATAGGAAGTAAAATGGACATAAAGCAATTATTTGTAGAATACGAAAAAACTATTTTAAGAGGATTACAAAAATAGAAAGGATTGATGATGTAGTGGGCGATAAAAGAATCCATGATTACATAGAAATAACTGATATAAAAGATATGCTAAAGAAGTCTGGAGATTTATTCGGAGAAAGACCGGCATTTAAATTTAAAACAGAAAAAGAGAATGAATTTAGAATTATAACTCATAAAGAATTTAGATATCAAGTAGATTGCTTGGGAACAAAACTAGTAGAAATCGGATTAAAGGATAAAAGAATAGCCATTATATCTGAAAACAGATATGAATGGGCTTTAGCATATTTAGCAGTTGTAGCGGGAACTGGAATTGCTGTTCCACTAGATAAGTCTTTACCAGAAAATGAAATAGAAAGTTTAATAAAACGTTCTGGAGTAGAAGGAATTTTCTATTCAAACAAATATAATGACATAATGGAAAAAATAAAAACCAATGGGCAAACAAAATTAAAATATTTTATATCAATGGATTTACAAGAACATGACAATGATATTTATTCAGAAAATAAATTAATAGACGAGGGAAAGGAATTATTAGAAAACGGCAATACTGATTTTCTTAATGCAAAAATAGATAATGAGTCTATGGGAGTAATGTTATTTACATCTGGAACTACAGCAATATCAAAAGCAGTAGCATTATCACATAAAAATATATGTTCTAATTTAATGGATATATGTTCTGTAATAGAAGTACATGAAGAAGATACTATGTTATCATTTTTGCCATTGCATCACACTTTCGAATGTACAGTAGGCTTTTTATATCCTATATATAAAGGAGCGTGCATAGCATATTGCGAAGGAATAAGACATATAGCAGATAATATAAAAGACTATAAAATTACAGCAATGATTTCTGTTCCAATCTTATTTGAAAATATGTACAGAAAAGTAATGAAGGGGATAGAGAAAAAAGGAAAACTTGAAAAAGTAAAAAAAGGAATAAAAATAAGCAATATATTATTAAAATTTGGAATAGATATAAGGAAAAAATTATTTAAAGAAATACATGACATATTAGGCGGAAAAGTAAGACTATTTGTTAATGGCGCTGCAGCATTAGATAAAGAAGTAGAAAAAGGATTTAACGATTTAGGTTTCAAAATAGTTCAAGGATATGGCTTAACCGAAACATCTCCAGTTCTTGCAGCTGGAAATGATAAATATACAAGAATAGGTTCTGTAGGAAAAGTTTTTCCAAGTGTTGAAATAAAAATAGACAATCCAAATGAACAAGGTATAGGAGAAATTGTAGCAAAAGGACCTAATGTAATGCTTGGATATTATGAAAATGAAGAGGCAACAAAAGAAGTATTAAAAGACGGATGGTTTTATACAGGAGATTTAGGTTACTTAGATAAGCAAAATTATTTATATGTTACAGGAAGAAAGAAAAATGTAATAGTATTAAAAAATGGTAAAAACATATACCCAGAAGAATTAGAAATTTTAATTGGCAGAATAGAAGGAGTAAAAGAATCAATAGTATACGGAAAGCCGGAAGAAGGCGATGAAACAGACTTAAAAATATGTGCAAAAATAGTATACGATGCAGATACAATGAAAGAAGTATATGGAATTGAAACCGAAGAAGAAATTTCAAACAAACTATGGGAAAAAGTAAAAGAAATAAACAAAAAAATGCCAACTTATAAATATATTAGGGAAATAATATTTACACAAGAAGAACTTATAAAGACTACAACTCAAAAAGTTAAGAGACATGAAGAATTAAAGAAAATATTACAAAAATAATGCTTTTTACACGGGTCGCCTAAGGACGCGGACCCCTACAGTTTACATGGATTTTTCCCGCGTAATAAAAAAATTAAAAATAATGTAAAAAAAGCTTGACTTTTGTAATATTTTTGTAATATTATTGTAACGAAAAAGAAAAATATTTTTTTAGAAATCCTATTGTAGTATTTTGAAAATAATTGTATAATTAAAAACAGAGGAATACTAAAAAACATAGGACAAAGGAGGGGAGTTTACGTGTCACTGTTCTCAAAATCAGGCATAGTAAACGTGAAAATGGTAATCACAGAAGAAAAGATTTTATCAAATATTGACAAGGTTCAAAAAATGATAAATCCAAATAGTAAAAAACAAATTATCCAATTAGAGGATGATGCTTTCTTTAAGGATTTAATAGGATCAATTAAAACATACTTAGTAGAATATCCTAAAAAGAAAAATTTCCCATCATCAGTGTATAAAGCTGCGTATGAACTTGTTGAATATGCAACTAGTCAATTTGAAGATAATACAAAACAAATAGAAGAATTAATTCGTCAAAGAGAAAAAAATATATGTTTAGCAGGAAAATTAAAAAATGTATTAAAATCTGTACAAGATAAAGAAAAAGATTGGAAAGAAACTGTTAAAGGAATATCTGAAGAAGTATCAGAAGATATAGTAGAATCATTAAATACTATAGGAAGAAGTAAAACAGATAAAACAGAAACATATACTAATTCAGTAAAATTAGTTAATGCAAGAATTGCTAATTTAGAAAGTAACTTACATATTGAAATAGATATGGAAAGAATAGAAGATAGATCAAAAGCTTTAAGTTATATTGGAATAGAGGTTGCTGAAGCATTAAAAGAAATTCCAGCACCTGTTGAAAATACAATAGAAGAAACACCAGTAGTATCTGTAGTGGAAGATAATTATTTAGCAGAAACAAGAGTAAATGTAAAACCATCATTATGGCAAAGAATTAAAAATACTAAAATTGTTAGAATTATTAGGAATATAACTAAAATTAGAATTAGAATTGATGTTCCAGCACTTCCAGAGGGCAGAGAAAATAATAATTAATAAACAATTAGGAGGGCTTATAAACGAGCCCTTCTTTTTTTGAAAATGAATATGTAAAGGGGAAATTAAAATGAGCAAATATGATGAAATCTATTTAGATTTAGTAGAAAATATATTAAAAAATGGATATTATGACCAAAACAGAACAGGAATAGCAACTTATAAACTTCCACACCAAATATTACGATTTGATTTGGAAGAAGAATTTCCAATATTAACAACTAAATATGTTGCTTTTGGTGCTGCAGTAAAAGAGTTATTATGGATATTCCAAAAACAATCAAACAAAATTAGTGATTTACATGAGCAAAATGTTCATATTTGGGATGAATGGGAAATGGAAGATGGTACAATAGGAACATCTTACGGTTGGATAGTAAAAGAATTTAAACAAGTAGACAAACTAATAGATAAATTAAAAAATAATCCTCAAGATAGAAGAATGGTAATAAATTTATGGCAAATACCATATCTTGATACAGGAGCATTATATCCATGTGTATTCAATAGTTGTTGGGATGTAACAGCAGGAAAATTAAATTGTCTTTTAACTATTAGATCAAATGATATTCCACTAGGACATCCATTTAATGTAACACAATATGCAGTGTTTGTACATCTATTGGCACAAGTTACTAATTTAAAACCTGGATTATTAACTGTATGTATAAGTAATGCACATATATATGAAAATCAAGTAGAAGGAATGAAATTACAATTATCTAGAAGAGATCAAGCATTACCTGCACCAAAGCTTTGGATAAATCCTGAAATTAAAGATTTCTATGATTTCACTCCAGATGACATAAAATTAATTGATTATAAACATTTAGGAAAGATACAGATGGATGTAGCAGTTTAAAAAGTTTGGAAAATAATCAGCATATTGCGTCGTTATTTTAACTATGAAAATCCTCAGCGTACATTAGTACGCTTCCGGTATTTCATAGTTAAAATGCCTAGCACTATACTGATTCTTTTCCAAACTTAAACTATGAACTTTTTTAGAAAGGAAGATAATAACTATGTTGAGTATAATAGTTGCAATAGCAAATAAAAATGTAATAGGTAAAGATAATACACTAATTTGGCATTTACCAGAAGATTTAAAAAGATTTAAAACAATTACTAGTGGTAAAACAATTATAATGGGAAGAAAAACATTTGAATCTTTAGGAAGAGTATTGCCAAACAGAAAGCATATTGTATTATGCAATGATATGGAAATGAAAATAGACAATGAAAATGTAGAAGTAGTTAAAGATATAAAATATTTAGATAAATACATAAATTCAGATGAAGAAAATTTTATAATTGGTGGAGCTACAATATACAAATTATTGATGCCATATGCAAATAAAATGTATATAACTAAAATTAACCAAGATTTTGATGGTGATGCATTTTTTCCAAAAATAAGTGAAGAAGAATGGAAGATAATAGATATACAAAAAGGAATAAAGGACGAACAAAATCCTTATGACTATGAATATATAACTTATGTAAGAAAATAAATTGTTATACATTAGATACTATAGGGGTCGATGCCCACATCGACCCGCACTTCAAAGGCATACATAAATTATAAAAAAAATTACCAATTCAAAAAATTAAAGCAACAAAATAGATAAAAAAATAGACACATATTAAAATCCAATATATAATGTAAGTGCTAACAAAACATTAAAAGGAGATTAATATGTGTTTAAATAATTGTAACATAGAAGTAGAAGAAAATAAAGAGAGAAAAATAAATTGTGATTTAACATATGAAGAAAGACTAGAAATAGAAAGAATGTTAAAAAGTAGAACAAAATATACAATACAACAAATAGCAGATGAAATAAAAAGAAATAAATCAATAGTATCACGTGAAATTCAAAGAAACTCATATATAAAATGGAACGACAGAATAGCAAAATATGTAAGGATATATTCAGCAACAAAAGCACAGTGGCAATATGAATATAGGAAGAAAAATGCTGGAAGAAAGTCGTCAGTAGAAACAGATAGAGCGATGAAGCAATTTATTGAAGATAAAATATTAAAAGAAAAATGGTCACCCAAAGAAGTAGCAGGATATATAAAAAAGCATAATATAAAATTTAAAATACAACCAAGTTTTCAAGCGATATACTATTGGATAGAAAAGAAACAGCTAAAAATAAAAGAAATAGATTTAGTGCATAAAATGAAATTAGAATCAAAGAGTAAGGAAGAGAGAACAGAGAGATTTCCAAGAAATGAAGAAAAAAGTATTCATAGTAGACCAGAAGAAATAGAAAGGAATAAAGAATTTGGTCATTGGGAATTAGATTGTGTAGAAGGAAAGAAAGATAGTAAAAAGACGTATATGACACTATTAGAAAGAGTTACAAAAAAATATATAGTAATAGAAATGAAAGAACATACAAATCAATGTGTAAAAGAAGCAATAGATAGTTTAGAAGAAAGATATGGAAAATATTTTAAAGAAATATTTAAAAGTATGACAACAGATAATGGACATGAGTTTTTAAATTATGAAAAAATAGAGAAATCAAAAAACGATGAAAAAGAACGACGAACAATAGTATATTATACAGATCCATATAGTGCATGGCAAAAGGGAATGAATGAAAATTGTAATGGAATATTGAGAAGATTTATACCTAAAGGGACAGATTTAAATAAGATAACAACAGAGAAATTAGAAAATATATTAAAAAAGATAAATGGAAAACCAAGAGCAATATTAGGATATGAAACAGCAGATGAATTATTTGAGAAAGAAATAAAAAGAATAGTTGCATAAAAATATATATTGGATTTTGTTGCTATTGAATTTTGAATGGACATTATAAAAAAAATTATAAAAAAATTAAAAAAAATATTGACAAGCAATAAAAAATATATTATACTAAGTCATGCATTAAGAGATGCGCCCTTAGCTCAGTTGGTCAGAGCAACCGGCTCATAACCGGTGGGTCCAAGGTTCGAATCCTTGAGGGCGCACCATTTTTTATGTAAAAAATTCATATACATGGGTAGGTGGCCGAGTGGCTAAAGGCGGCAGACTGTAAATCTGTTCTCATTTGAGTACGATGGTTCGAATCCATCCCTGCCCACCATAAAGTACTTCATAGTTTCACTATGAAGTACTTTTGTATGCTAAAAAATGGATTGATTTATATAGTAGTTAATAGTAAAAGCCCCCAGTATTGTACTAGGGGCTTAACTGATGCCATTTTGATTTACGTTAAAATTCAATTGAAATTTCCAAGCAGGACATTCCTTCAAAATCAAAAATTGTAGCAGAAATATCTGTGCCTTTAGTTGCATTAATAATGTAGTCATAGAGCATTTCTACTGTCATAGGAGAGTCGCTACTTTTACTTGGCTCAAATTTAAAAATAATCCTATTATTTTCTTCATTACCAAAATACGGAACGTCACTATCTGTATTAAGATAAACATTACCGTCTTTTAAAATATAAATTTGAATGCCAAATTTACCAATGAAATGTTTCTGTTGACTGTCCAAGTATTCTTGAATTTTTGCATCTAATGCAGGAACAATTCTTTCATTTAAAAAGCAATTTGCCTGATATTCAAACCAAAAGTCAGTGGTGGGAACCACATCATCAATTTTGGGTCGACTTAGGCCGAATTTTTCTCTCAAATTATCGAATTCCTGCTGGTACCGTTTTAAAATTAAAAATGACATAAAATCTCCTCCTTCTAAGAGATAAAATAATACCTGCTTTCCGGAGGATACCCTCCGAAAAGAAAATTCCGGAAGGTAATACCTTCATGCAAATAAATATATCATGAATTATGTAAAATGTAAATAGGTATTGACAAGTAACAATTTTAATACTATTATAATATATATAAAAAATACAAATCTTTAAGGGTACGCTTTGACGTACCCTTAAAGATTTGTATTATAAAAGAGGTGTTAAAAATGGAAAATAATAGCGTACAAGAAAAAATAACAGAATTATTAGAAAATAGGAAATTTAGCGATTTAAGAAAATTATTAGAAGACATAAATAGCACTGACTTGTCGTTATTATTAAATGACCTCTCAGTAGAAAATATGGTATTAACATTTAGACTATTAAGCAAAGATCAAGCAGCAGAAACATTTTCATATATGGAACCTGAGTTACAAGAAAAATTAATATTATCATTAACAGATAAAGAACTGAAAGAAGTAGTAGACGAATTGTTTATGGACGATACAGTTGACTTAATAGAAGAAATGCCATCTAATGTTGTAAAAAGAATACTAAGGACTATTCCTTCACAAGAAAGACAAATTGTAAATGAATTTTTGAAATATCCATCAGATAGTGCTCGGAAGTATTATGACAAATGAATTTGTTGATTTAAAAGAAAATATGACAGTCGAACAAGCTTTTCAAAAGATTAAAAAAATAGGAATAGATAAAGAAACAATTTATACTTGTTATGTTTTAAATATGAGCAGAAAACTAATTGGTGTAGTTACTGCAAAAGATTTATTGTTAGCAGATAGAGATAAACTAATAAAAGATATAATGGATACAAATATAATATCTGTAAATACATTAGAAGATAAGGAAATTGTTGCAAAAACATTTGATAAATATGATATTATAGTTTTACCAGTTGTAGATATGGAAAATAGATTAGTAGGAATTGTAACAATAGATGATGCTATAGACGTAATTCAAGACGAGAATACAGAGGACTTTGAAAAAATGGCTGCTATTACACCAACAGATGATAGTTATTTTAAAACTTCTGTATTTGGACATGCAAAACATAGAATAATTTGGCTGTTATTACTTATGCTTTCTTCAATGATAACAGGAGGAATAATAACAAATTATGAAAATGCATTTGCAGCAGTGCCACTTTTAGTTTCTTTTATTCCAATGTTAATGGATACAGGAGGAAATTGTGGTTCACAAAGTTCAACTTTAATAATTCGTGGACTTGCAATGGAAGAAATAAAGACAAAAGATGTTTTTAAAGCCCTTTGGAAAGAAATTCGTGTTGCTGTATTTGTAGGTATAATTTTAGCTATAATTAATGCAATAAGAATTATTATACAATACAATGATATAAACTTAGCAATAACAGTAGGAATAACATTAATTGCAACAGTTATGTTAGCAAAATCATTAGGATGCATACTACCGATGTTAGCAAAAAAACTAAAATTAGATCCAGCAATAATGGCAGCACCATTAATTACAACAATAGTAGATACATGTTCTGTATTAATATTCTTTAACATAGCTGTTATGGTAATGAATATATAAATTCAATATAATTATATTTTCTATTTATATAATACGTAGGGAACAGACCAATGTCGTTCCTGAAGTCTATATAATCATAGGAGGCTAAAATGTTAGACAGATGTACATTATGTGCACATAGATGTAAAGTAAATAGATTAAATGGTCAAGTTGGAAGATGCAAGTCAAATGATAAAATAAAGATGGCACTTGCATCTTTACACTTATTTGAGGAGCCTTGTATAAGTGGAAAAAATGGTTCTGGTACAGTATTTTTTTCTAACTGTAATTTGAACTGCAAGTTCTGTCAAAATTATGAAATAAGTCAATTAGGAAAAGGAAAAGAAATAACTGTAGAAGAATTAGCAAATATTTTTATTGAACAACAAGAAAAGAAGGCTGAAAACATTAATTTAGTTACTCCTACTATGTATGTTTATCAAATAATAGAAGCTATAAAAATTGCAAGAAATAATGGGTTAAAAATACCTATAGTATATAACACAAATGCCTACGAAACAGTAGAAACAATAAAACTTTTAGATGGTTATGTTGATATATACTTGCCAGATTTAAAATATTATTATGATGAAACAGCTTATAAATATTCTAAAATAAAAAACTATTTTTCTACTGCAACAGAAGCAATTAAAGAAATGTATAATCAAGTAGGAGTACCTATATTAGATAAAAACGGAATGATGAAGAAAGGACTAATGATAAGACATTTAGTTTTGCCTAATAATATAGAAAATTCAAAACAAGTGTTAAAGTGGATAAAAGACAATTTAGATAATAATATATATGTAAGTGTAATGGCACAATATTTTCCAACATACTTAGCAAAAGAAGATGAAACAATAAACAGAAAACTTACAAAGAAAGAATATGAAGAAATAGAAAATTATTTATATAGTTTAGATTTAGATAATGGTTATATTCAAGAACTTGGAGAACATGAGGAAGAGTATGTTCCGAATTTTTAAAAATTTTAATAATGTAAATTATCTTGATAATGAAAAAATCAAAGAGTATACATTTTAAACAAGTATTTAAAGTCAGGTTAAATATAGATTAATTTTGACATTTAACATAAAGCATGATATAATTTAACAGCTAATATTTAGCATCCTTTTTACACCGTGAAAAGGCAACGAAGTAAAACAAAATTGTTTTAAGGAGGTATTTTATTATGGCAATTCAGACAAGCAAGTACGACTATGTAGGAGATTTCTGCGAAGGATTTGCAAAAGTTCGCAGTCGTGGTGGCAAATGGGGTTTCATTGACGAAAGAGGCAACGAAATCTGCGAATTCAAGTACGATTTTGTAGATAATTTTTACAACGGCTTTGCAGGAGTTATTGTTGACGACAAATGGGGTTTCATTGACAGAAACGGCAAAGAAATATGCGAATTCAAGTACGATTCTGTAAAAGATTTCTTACATGGCTTTGCAGCAATTTGCACTGACGACAAATGGGGTTTCATAAACGAAAACGGCGAAGAAATCTGCGATATTAAGTACGATTATGTAGGAAGTTTCTACAACGGCATTGCAGACGTTCGTGTTGACGGTGCGTGGTATCACATGAACACTGAAGGCAAATTGCAAAAAATCATCTGGTAATGCCAAAAGAAAAGGGGGATTCAATGAATTCTCCTTTTTCTATTGTATAGAAAAAATCAATGCAAATTGTAGGGGGTCGGCGTCCCGACGACCCGTTTTTCAACATTATAAAAATTCATTGCAAAATGTAGGGGTCGCACGGTGTGCGACCCGTTTCTTGTTGCATAGAAAAATTCATTGCAAGAGTGTAGGGAACAGACCGGGGGCGTCGTTCCGCGTGGCGAAGCTTGTATAAAAAATCACTTACCATGAATATACTTTTTATACAAGTATTAAAAAAACGGTTTAAATATAGAGCAATTTTGACATTTAACATAAAGCATGATATAATCTAACAGCTAATATTTAGCATCCTTTTTACACCGTGAAAAGGCAACAAAGTAAAACAAAATTGTTTTAAGGAGGTATTTTATTATGGCAATTCAGACAAGCAAGTACGATTATGTAGTAAATTGCTGCAATGGCTTTGCAGCAATTTGCACTGACAACAAATGGGGTTTCATAAACGAAAACGGCGAAAAAATCTGCGAGATTAAGTATGATGATGTAGGATTTTTCTGGGAAGGTTTTGCAACAGTTCGTGCCGGCGACAAGCATGGTTTCGTTGACGAAAACGGCAAAGAAATTTGCAAAATCAAATACGATAATCTAAGAAGATTCCACAATGGCTTTGCAGCAGTTTGCGCTGACGACAAATGGGGCTTCATAAACGAAAACGGCGAAGAAATCTGCGAGATTAAGTACGATGATGTAGGACATTTCTGCGAAGGCTTTGCATTAGTTTGTGTTAACTACAAATGGGGTTTCATAAACGAAAACGGCAAAGAAATCTGCGAGATTAAGTACGATGATGTGAGAAATTTCGTCAACAGCTTTGCAGACGTTCGTGTTGACGGCGTGTGGTATCGCATGAACACAGCAGGCAAATTGCTTGACAATCTAAAGTAAATTGCAAAAAATCTGTTAATGCCAAAATGAAAGGAGGATTCGATGAATCTTCCTTTTTCTATGTGGCGAAACCTACTTTTAACCAAATAAAGGAGTATCCCATGTAAAATATTTACACGATTGAAAATTTAGAATAATTTGCCAAAAAATGTAGAATGTGCTATAATAATTCTATAGTACCTAAGAAAAGGGTGTGAGTTATATGGAATTATTATGTATAATATACATATTAATATTTTTAATATTTGCATTAGTAGCATTTGCAGTATTACAAATAAGAATGGCAGGAATTAAAGTAAAAGATTTTTATAGTTTCATAGAGGCAAATCAAAAATTAGATAAATTATATTTATTTGCAAAAAAATATGAACAATTATCTCAGCAACAGCAAATTATATTTTTAATGGAGGCAGAGTCAATTTTTAAAGCTTTTGATAAAGTACCAGATGAATTATGGGAAGAAGATTATGATAAATATATGAAGGTTTTAGATACATACAAAGATATAAAAGTTGTAAGATGGGCATCAAATTAAAAAATACAAAAAATGAATAGTTAAAAACTATTCATTTTTTTTGCATATATGCTTGTTAGAATAAGTGTTTTGTAATATAATATGTAGGAATATAAAATAATATGGAAAACTTTGTATTTTAATCATTTTTTGTGGAGGTATTTATGAATATTTTATCTTTAGATGATTTTTCTGTAGAAGAAGTTAATGAAATTTTAGATAGTGCAAATGAATTTGCAAATGGTAAAGAAGTAGATTACAAAGGGAAAAAAGTAGTAGCAAACTTATTTTTTGAGCCATCTACAAGAACGCATTATAGTTTCGAAAAAGCAGCATTGAATTTAAATTGCAAAACAATGAATTTTGACGAAAGCAATTCAAGTACAAAAAAAGGTGAAACACTATATGACACTGTAAAAGTATTTGATATGCTTGGAGTAGATGCAGTAGTTATAAGACATACTCAAAATGCATATTATAATGAATTAGTAGGCAAATTAAAAGCACCAATACTAAATGCAGGTGACGGAACAGGAAATCATCCTTCACAATCGCTATTAGACTTACTTACAATAAAAAGAGAGTTTGGAAAATTTGAAGGATTAAAAGTAGTAATAGTTGGAGATATTAAACACTCAAGAGTTGCACATTCAAATATAAAAATAATGGAAAGATTAGGTATGACTGTATATACATCAGGACCTGAAGAATACAAAGAAGAAGGCTTTAATTATGTTGAGTTAGATAAAATAATAAGTGAAGTAGATATAGTTATGTTATTAAGAGTGCAACACGAAAGACATGAATCACTTATGAAGTTATCATTGGAGGAATATCATAAGAATTATGGACTAAATATGGAAAGAGTAAATAAAATGAGAGAAAAAGCAATTATTATGCATCCTGCACCTTTCAATAGAGGGGTAGAAATAGCAGATGATGTTGTAGAATGCAAAAAATCTAGAATATTTGAGCAAATGCGAAACGGCGTTTTTGTTAGAATGGCAATGATATATAAAGCTATAGAAGAATAATTAAAGAGGTAGAAAATAATGGATGAAAACTTATTAATTCCAAAAATACAAGATGAAACAGAAGAAAGAAATGAAAATAGTTTAAGACCAAAAACTTTGGATGAATACATAGGTCAAACAAAAGTAAAGGAGAACATGAAGGTATATATTGAATCAGCCAAAAAAAGAAATGAAACTTTAGACCATGTATTACTATATGGACCTCCGGGTCTTGGTAAAACTACTTTATCTAATATAATAGCAAATGAAATGAATTCAAATATAAGAATAACATCAGGACCAGCAATAGAAAAGCCAGGAGATTTAGCAGCATTACTTACAAATCTTTCTGAAAATGATGTTTTATTTATAGATGAAATTCATAGATTAAATAAAAGTGTTGAAGAAATATTGTATCCAGCTATGGAGGATTTTTCATTAGATATAATTATAGGAAAGGGACCAAGTGCTAGATCAATTAGATTGGATTTACCAAAGTTTACACTAATTGGTGCAACAACTAAAGCGGGTTCATTAACTACTCCTTTAAGAGATAGATTTGGAATAGTGAATAGATTAGAATTATATGATGAAAAAGATTTAAAAACAATAGTATTAAGATCTGCAAAAATATTAAATATAGAAATAGACGATTTAGGAGCATTAGAAATTGCAAGACGTTCAAGAGGTACTCCAAGAATTGCAAACAGATTATTAAAAAGAGTAAGAGACTATGCATCTGTTTTAGGAGATGGAAATATATCTCTTGATATTGCTAGAATTGCATTAGAAAAACTTGGGGTAGACGAATTAGGACTAGATGAAGTTGATAGAAAAATGTTAGAGACAATTATATTAAAATATACAGGGGGACCAGTTGGACTAGAAACACTAGCAGCAACAATAGGAGAAGAAACAGAAACAATAGAAGATGTATATGAGCCATATTTAATGCAAATTGGATTTTTGGCTAGAACACCGAGAGGAAGAGTAGCAACACCTCTTGCATATACACATTTAGGATTAGAAATTCAAAATAAGTAAAGGAGAAAAAAATGGATAAAATATCAGTAGTAGTTTCATGTTACAATGAGCAAGAAGCATTACCATTGTTTTATGAAGAGATAACTAAAATAGCAAAACAATTAAAACAAGCAGAATTTGAATTTATATTTGTAAACGATGGTTCAAAAGATAATACATTAAGTATAATAAAAGAATTGAGTAAAAAAGATGAAAGAGTAAAATACATATCATTTTCAAGAAATTTTGGAAAAGAATCTGCAATGTATGCAGGACTAAAAAGAGCAACAGGAGATTATATATCAATAATGGATGCAGATTTACAAGATCCTCCTAAATTATTAATTGAAATGTATGAAACATTAAAACAAAAAGAATATGACTGCGTTGCAACAAGAAGAGTTACAAGAAAAGGAGAACCACCAATACGTTCGTTCTTTGCGAGAATGTTCTATAAATTAATAAACAAAATATCAAAAACAGAAATAGTTGATGGGGCAAGAGATTTTAGACTTATGACTAAACAAATGGTAGAGGCAATACTTTCTATGGAGGAATATAATAGATTTTCAAAAGGAATATTTGGCTGGGTTGGATTTAATACAAAATGGCTAGAATATGAAAATGTAGAAAGAGTTGCAGGAGAAACAAAATGGTCATTTTGGAAATTGTTTAAATATTCAATAGATGGAATACTAGCATTTTCAACAGCTCCACTTGTTATATCTACAATAATGGGAATATTATTTTGCTTTGTAGCCTTTTTACTAATTATATTTGTAGTAGTAAAAACATTAATATATGGAGATCCAGTATCTGGATGGCCTTCAACAATATGTATAATATTATTTGTAGGTGGAATTCAGCTATTCTGTATAGGAATAATTGGACAATACCTATCAAAAACATATTTAGAAGTTAAAAAAAGACCAATATATATAGTAAAAGAAACTGAAGAAGATTTAAAGAAAGATTAATACTAAGAAAGGAGCATAAATAAAAGGTTATGAAACTATTAATGCATACATGTTGTGCACCTTGCAGCGTATATTGCATAGATACATTACGAGCAGAAGGGATAGAACCAACACTATATTGGTATAATCCCAATATACATCCATACAAAGAATACGAAACGCGTTTAAACACATTAAGAGAATATTCAAAAATTATAGATATAAATTTAATAGAAGAAAATGTATATGGATTAAGAGAATTTTGTAAAAATGTTGTAAACGATTTAGATAATAGATGTGTAAATTACTGTTATAGAGTTCGTTTAGAAAAAACAGTAAAATATGCAAAAGAAAATGGATATGATAGTTTTACAACAACACTATTAGTAAGTCCATACCAAAAACATGATGAAATAATAAAATTATGTAATGAACTTGCTGATAAATATAATATAAATTTCATTTATAGAGATTTTAGAGTAGGCTTTAGAGAAGGACAAGCTAAAGCAAGAGAATTAGGATTATATATGCAAAAATATTGTGGTTGTGTATTTTCAGAGGAAGATAGGTATATACATGCCAAAAATAAATAAGCCTATAACTGTAAACGATTTAGAAGATATAAATATAACAATTAAAACGGAGGAGTGTATGTTTAATAATCTGGGTAAAAAAATATTAGCAATACTTTTTATTATTATAATTTCTGCTAGCATTATTACATTTAGACTAATTGTATATGCAAAAGATAATACAGGCAATGAACAATATAAAGAAAATTATATACAATCTAATTCTAACGATTCAAATATTGTTTCTTTATATTGTTGGGAGATATCTGATTTTAATTTATCAAAATTAAAAGACGAAGTTGAATATTTAAAGGTAAACACATTATATGTTCAAAAACCTGGAAACACATTAGAGAATGATAGATTTAAAGAAATTATGGAATTTGCAAAACAATATAATATAGATGTGTTTTTATTAGATAGTGCACTAGATTGGCTTACTACAGGAGATATGACTAATGTAACAAATTTAATTGATATGGCTTATGAAATGAACAAAACTTTAGATTATAAACTAAAAGGTGTTAGCCTAGATGTAGAATTCTATTTAACAGAAGAATATCAGGATGCTGATTATGAAGGACAGCTTGAATTATTTAGAATTTTTACAGAAAATACTAAAAAATGTTGTGACTATGCAAATAGACTTGGACTAGGATACTCTATGGCTCTTCCAGTATGGATGGATAAATTAGCAGGAGATGAATTAGAAGACTTAATAAATTATAATTATGACCATATTGCATTTATGAATTATTACAAAGAAACAATTATGGATAATATTAATGAAGAAGTTGAATTTGCTAGAAAAAACAATATAAAAATAGTATCTATAATAGAATTACAAGATCCTAGAAATGGTAATGTTGGTGAAGAAGATACTTTTTATAATGATGGTTTGCAAGAAGCTATAGATACTTTAAGTAATATTCAACAAAAATATAATTATGAAAAATTGGGAATATCTTACCACTATTATAAACCACTTCTTGAACTATTAGAAAGAGATACTGATGTAGGAATTGAAAATAAATATGAAATTGAAGTATATCCTTATATAGACGAAGAAAGTATTAAAGTTGATGAAGCAACTATTAGTAGTGATGATGGTACATGTCAGCCAATTTATGGATATTATAGCGATTCAGGAGAATATGTTGTTAATTTCTATGGGTTAGAATATGGAAAAGAGTATACATTAACAATTAAAAGTGGAAACTATATCGGTACAAAAACTTTTACATATCAAAAAAATGATAAAGATTTAGATAAACTGGAAATAGCTTATATAAGTATAGCATTAGAAGAAAATAAAGCAGAAGAAAAAGACCCTAATGAAACAAAACCAGAAGAAAGTAAGCCAGATAATGAAAAAGACCCTAATGAGACGAAACCAGAAGAAAGTAAACCGGATAATGAAAAGGACCCTACTGAAACAAAACCAGAAGAAAATAAACCAAATGAAGAAAAAGATTCTACTGAAACGAAACCAAATGAAAACAAACCAGTTGAAAAAAATCCAGAAACAACGAAAAATGAACAGTTAGAAGCGAATAAAGATACAACAATGGCACAAACAATATTGCCACAAACAGGAAAAGACGATATTATAGAAAAATTATTAATTGTATCTATAATAGTTATGTTTAGTTTAGCAATAGTAAATAAAAGGTTATCAAGCAAAATAAGAGGAAACAAATAAATAATATGGAAGAAAAATTACAAAAATTATATAACGAATGTATTAAAGAACTAAATTCGATTAAAATAAATGTAGTAGATAATGTAAATATTGGAGAAATAGATATAAGCCTTGCAAAAAGAAATTCTAAAAGATATGGCTGTTGCAAACAAGAAGAACCATGTAAAAACTGCTACCATATTGTAAAAAGGGGTAAAAGAAAAGTAAAACAGTATGATGTATTTAAAAAACACCATATAGAAATTAGTAAATGGGTAATGGAGTTAGATGAGAAAATTATTAAAAATACAATAATGCATGAAATAATACACTGCTTACCTAATTGTAATAATCATGGTGTAGAATTTAAAAAATATGCAAATTACATAAATAAAAATTTAGATTATAATATAACAAGATTAGGAAATAAGGAAGAAGATTTTAAAAAAAGTAATTTAGAATATACAGAAAAAACAAAAGAATGCAAATACAAAATAATATGTACAAAATGTGGACAACTTATATATAGGCAAAGATTTAGAAAAGATATAATAAGTAAGTATAGATGCGGTAAATGTGGCGGAACTTTAAAGTTGTGTTGAGATTAGGAGGCATAAATGGAGAAGTTATTATTAATAGATGGAAATAGCATTATAAATAGAGCTTTTTATGGAATTATGAATTCTAAAATGCTTATGACAGAGGACGGAACATATACAAATGCAGTATATGGATTTTTAGCTATAATGTTTAAAACATTAGAAGAGGTTGAACCAGATTATTTAGCTATAGCCTTTGATTTAAAAGCTCCTACACATAGACATAAATTATATGAACAGTACAAAGCAACAAGAAAGGGAATGCCAAACGAACTTGCAAGTCAAATGCCTATACTAAAAGACGTTTTAAGAGCAATGAATATAAAAATTGTTGAAAAAGAAGGATACGAAGCAGACGATATATTAGGAACATTAGCAAAATGGGGAGAAAAAGAAAACTTAAATGTAACTGTACTTACAGGGGATAGAGATTATTTTCAATTAGCAAGCAAAAACATAATAATAAAAATACCTAGAACAAAAATGGGAAAAACAGAAACAGAAGATTTTGATGAACAAAAAATAATAGAAACTTATGGATTAGAGCCAGCAAAACTAATAGAAGTAAAAGGACTTATGGGAGATACATCTGATAACATACCAGGAGTACCAGGAATAGGAGAAAAAACGGCAATTAACCTAGTAAAATCTTATTCATCAATAGAAAATTTATATAAACAATTAGAAAATAATACAGATAGTTTAAAAGGAAAAGTAAGGGAGAATTTAGTTAATAATAAAGATTTAGCAATTCTTTCAAAAACACTTGGAACAATAGATATAAATTCTCCAATAGATAAAAATTTAGAAAGCATAAAAAAACAAGAATGGAATAAAGAAGAAGTATTAGAGATTTTTAAAAAATTACGATTTAATAGATTCATAGAAAGATTTAATTTAACCGATATAAGCAATCCTGTTGTAAGTGACACAAAAAATATTGAAAGAGTTGAATATGAGGCTATAGATAATTATTCAAAAATAGTGGATATCATAAAAAAAGAAAATAAAATGTATTATTACTTTGAAACTAAAAAAGTAGAAGATGAAAAATTAATTATAAAAGAAGAAATAAAAAATGTATATATTTATATAGAAAGTCTTAAAAAGGCATTTTATACAAATAATATAAATGCTTTAAAAGAATGTTTTGAAAACGAGAAGATTTTAAAAATTGGATACAAGCAAAAACATGATTATATATTATTGAAACAAATTGGTATAAACCCCAATAATATGATGCTTGATATAGAAATAGCAGCATATTTACTTAATTCTACGATAAGTAAATATACAATAGATTACTTAGCTCTAGAACATATAGCATTTGATATAAATGAGTATTTAAATACATTCGATATAAAACAGACAGACACACAAGAGCAAATGAATTTATTTGATTTATCTACTGAAAATAATAATAATTCTAACATAGAATTAAATTCAGTATATGCATATTTAATTAAAAAAATATCAGATAAATTATGTGAAAAATTAGAAGAATTAGATTTAATGGATTTATTTAAAGATATTGAAATGCCTGTATCTGAGATATTAGCACAAATGCAATATGAAGGAATGTATGTAGATAAAAACGAACTTATTGAATATGGAAAAGAACTACAAAAACAAAAAGATGAATTAACAAGTGAAATATACAATTTGTGTGGTCAAGAATTTAATATAAATTCTCCAAAACAATTAGGAGAAATACTATTCGAAAAATTAGGTTTAACAAGTGCTAAGAAAAACAAAAATGGATATTCAACAGATGTTGATGTACTAGAAAAAATAAAAAGTGAACATCCTGTAATTGAAAAAATATTAGATTACAGGCAAATTGCAAAACTTATTACAACTTATGTTGATGGACTAATGCCATATATAAATAAAAACACAGGGAAAATACACTCATATTTTCACCAAACAGTAACAGCAACAGGAAGAGTTAGTAGCTCAGACCCTAACTTGCAAAATATTCCTACAAGAATAGAGTTAGGAAAAAAATTGAGAAAAGTATTTAAACCAGGAGAAGGGAAAATATATATAGATGCAGATTATTCTCAAATTGAATTAAGAGTATTAGCACATATAAGTCAAGATAAGCATATGGTAGAAGCATTTAATAATGATGAAGATATACACGCACAAGCTGCATCAAAAATTTTTAATGTTGATTTAAAAGATGTAACAAAAGAGCAGAGAGGAAAAGCAAAAGCAGTTAATTTTGGAATAGTATATGGAATAAGTGATTTTGGCTTAGGAGAACAAATTGGAGTTGGCAGAAAACAAGCAAAAGCATATATAGATGAATACTTAAATGAATACAAAGGAATAAAAAAATTCATGAACAATATTGTAGAAAGCGCAAAAGAAAAGGGGTATGTAGAAACTTTATATAAAAGAAGAAGATATGTTCCAGAAATAAAATCAAATAATTATGTAGTTAGACAGTTTGGAACGAGAGTCGCAATGAATACACCAATTCAAGGCACTGCAGCAGATATAATGAAAATTGCTATGATAAATGTATATAAACAATTAAAAGAAAATAATTTAAAATCAAAATTAGTATTACAAGTACATGATGAATTAATATTAGAAAGTCCAATAGAAGAAAAAGAAATTGCACAAAAACTATTGAAAAATTGTATGGAAAATGCTATAAAATTAAGAGTGCCACTTAAGGCAGAAATATCAGAAGGGTATAACTGGTATGAACTAAAATAACTAAAGATTAGGAGTTTGCAAATTGGAAAAGACAGTAAAAAGAAATCAAGAGTCTAGCATAAATAACTTAAAAGTTATTAAAAAGTCTATATTATCAATACTTATTTTGACAATAATTTTAATAATGTTATTTAATATAATAAGAGTACAAGATATTGTAATAAGAAAAATATATCCACAAAAATACAATGAATATGTTGAAAAGTATGCAAATGAATATGGAATAGATAGCATGTTAGTATATGCAATAATAAAAGCAGAAAGCAATTTTAATCCAAATATAAAATCTAGTAGTAATGCAGTTGGGCTTATGCAGTTATTAGATGAAACAGCAAAAGAAACAGCAGGAAAAGTAGGTATAGAATATACAGATAACTGCTTATATAATCCGGAAATTAATATACAGTTAGGAATAAAATATTATTCTGAATTACTAGAAGAATATAACAATAATTATATGTTAGCATTAACTGCTTATAATGCAGGAACAGGAAACTTAAAAAAATGGCTAGAACAAGGAATATTAAATGAAGATGGAAGTAATATTGAAAATATTCCATATAAAGAAACAAATAATTATGTTAGAAAAATAGTAAGAGACTATAATATTTATAAAGATTTATACAATTAAGACTGTAGGAGTCGATGCCCTCATCGACCCGTTTCTAGAGTAATAACAAAAATTGGTTAATATATTTTATTATAGGAGGTATAATTATGTCAGTACTAGTAACAGGAGGCGCAGGATTTATTGGAAGTCATACAGCAGTGGAATTATTAGAAGCAGGAAGGGAAATAGTTATATTAGACAATTTTTCAAACAGTAAACCAGAGGCAATAGAGGCAATAAAGAAAATTACAGGAAAAGACTTTAAATTTTATGAAATAGATTATACAAATAAAAAAGAATTAGAAAAAATTTTTGAAGAAAATAAAATAGATTCTGTAATGAATTTTGCAGGCTATAAAGCTGTAGGAGAATCGGTAGCAAAACCAATAGAATATTATACAAACAATGTATCTGGAGCATTAGTATTATTAGACACAATGAGAAAATATGGAGTAAAAAAATTTATTTTTAGTTCATCTGCAACAGTATATGGAGATCCAGAAGTAGTGCCTATTACGGAAAACTGTAAAATAGGTGGTACTACAAATCCTTATGGGACAAGCAAATTATTTATAGAGCAAATATTACAGGATTTATATAAATCAGATAATACATGGGATATTGCAATATTAAGATATTTTAATCCAGTTGGTGCACATTCAACAGGATTAATAGGAGAAGAGCCACAAGGAATACCAAATAATTTAATGCCATATATATCAAGAGTTGCAGCTGGAATATTAAAAGAATTATCTGTATTTGGAAATGATTATAATACACCAGATGGAACTGGTATTAGAGATTATATTCACGTTGTAGATTTAGCAAAAGGACATATAAAAGCGTTAGAAAAATTAGAAAAAGAAAGTAAAGGATTATACATATATAATTTAGGTACTGGAACTGGATATAGTGTTTTAGACATGGTAAAAGCATTTGAAAAGGCAACAGGACAAAATGTACCATATAAAATTACAGAAAGAAGACCTGGAGATATTGCAACATGTTATGCAGATCCAACAAAAGCAAAAAATGAACTAAATTGGACTGCAGAATTAGGAATAGAAGAAATGTGCAGAGATTCATGGAATTTTATACAAGCAAAAAGCAAAGGAGAAATGTAAAATGAAAACTCTAAAACCCTTGGTATTGTACACACACACACACACACACACACACACACATTAATTTAGTAAACAAAATTAACAAACATAGAAAACACACACTATTCTATGTGTATTTTTGATACGCATAAAATAGTGTGTGTTTTTTGCAAAAAAAAGTAAAATAAGGAAGAAATTTGCATTTACAAATAAGAGCAAAAATGATAATATAAACATAGTATGGATAAACATAGTAAGAACTAATAAAAATTCAAATATTAATAGTAAATTTGGAGGTACTTATGAAAAACAAGATAAAAAAACAAAGTAAATCAAAAAAATATCTTTTTCTTTTTGTAATCATATTAATATTAGCAGCAATTATACTTTTACTTACAAGGAAAAGTGAAAACAATAAAATAAATAATATAAATCAAATTGCCTTGGGACTATATACTACCAATATGGGCGATGTAACAAATCAAATAGCAAGTACTCCAAATAAACCACAATTATCTGCCGGAATGATACCAATAAAGTACGAAAATGGAAATTGGATAATAACTACTGAAGATGACCCAAATTGGTATAATTATGAAGATGGAAAAATGGCAACAATAATGTTAAACAATGGAAAATATCAATCTGAACAAGCAGTAAATATGCAAGATAAATTAATTGCCCAAAGCGGAACGCTATTAAATGAAAATGAAATGGGAACAACTTTTGTATGGATACCAAGATTTGCATATAATGAAAATAATGAAGTTCTATATTTAAAAGCAACAAGCAGTATAGCAGGAGAATATATAACTTCAGACTTATTTACCTATAAAGCAAGTGGAGCAAATGCAGAAGATATAGCTTTAAGAGGAATCTGGATAGAAAAAGAAAGTAAGCTAGGAAATGTAACATCAAGTTTTAATATGGAAGATAATGCTTATGGTATTATTTCAAACACTAAAGCTGAATATATGACATTAGATTCTAATTTTATCAATAGCATAAATCAAACAAATGAAACAGGAATAACAAATATAGAAATTGGAAAGATGATACTAAAAGTAGTAGATGAAAAGTTATTAGAACCAATAATGGCAGAATTATCATCAAATGGAAAAACTGTAACAATAAAAATAACAAAGGCAACCAATGGAATAAGCCAAATAAAATATTCAGATGGAACAGTATTAGAAGATTTTGATGGAACAACTGCAACATATACAGTAGAAAAAAGTGGGCTAAATAAATTTATCATAATAGATAATATAGGAAATCAAAGAGTATATGAAATAAATGTAAGTGCGATAGAAATATATGTTATAACGAACCAAGAAGATTTTGTAGAGTTTGATGGAAAAAAATGGTATCCTTCTGGTACACAAGTAACAATAAAGTATATGGATGATATGACAGGAATTAGAGGATATTATCAAGAAATAAATGGAACCTTACCAACAGCAGTAACATGGAGCAGTGGCAGTACAAGTTCATATAAAAATTTTACTTTAACTGAAACAATGACATATAAAGCAAAAATGGAAAATTCAATAGGAGAAGTAATAGGTGAAGGTGAAGAAACAATATATATAATGCCAAAAGATACATCTATACCAACAACATATTATGAGAATAACGTTGGAGGAATATATCCCGTAAAGGTTACATGGAGTAGTAGTTCTGGTAGTTATAGATATGGAACAGAAACATATAAATATGATACATATATAAGAGATGCAGCAAAACACATGGGATTAATTCAAAAAGATGAAAGCAAAGTATTATACATAAAAATAGTACCATCACCACAAGGTGGATATATAGGAAGTTCAAGAAATGGAGTAACTTCATCAAATTATTCAAATAATTTTAATGGATATACATTTGTATCAAAAGATGGACAAGAAATATTATTACCAAAAATAAATAATATTTCTTCAAAAGTGGAAAACAATAAAATAACAGTAACGGTAGATGCTAGAACTACTAACCCAAAAGCAGAAATAGTAAAATACTATTATAGTATAGATAATACAAATACTATTACTGATTTAAATACAGCAATTAACAACTTAGATACAGAAATGACTACTACTAACTATAAAGAAAGTGATAGTAATGTGTTTACATTTGAAAATGTAAAGCCATATCAAAATCATAATATTAGAGTTTTTGTAAAAGATAATTATGGCTCAGTTGGAGTGCTATCAGAAATTTATGAGGAAACAGTAAAAGTTACAAGTGAATTAGAAAAGCCAACCATAAGAATACTTAAGCCAAATACCGACCAAGAATTTGAGGAAGATGATCCAGAAATAGTAAAATATGATGGAAAAACGTGGTATCCGGCAGGAACAATAATAGAAGTAAAATATTCAGAAAGTTTAACTAGCGCAGAAATGAAAACATTTGGATTAACTGGATATTATGAATATATATTAGATACAACGGGAGAAATAACTAGTAGCAGTGATGGATCAAATCAAGTATATACACATACAGTAACTGAATCTGCAACATATAAATTCAAATTAAAAGATAATATCGATGAAGAATCAGAAGAAGTAAGTGTACATTTAAATGTAATGCCATATGAGTATTATAATACTTATACTTTACCTAAAAATTATGTTAATAACATAGGGGCAATATATCCATTAAGAGTAACAGGAGATAGTATTATTCGTACTACAGAATGGGATACACGGTATAGTAGGAACAGACACATATACATATAATTCTCATATAGCCTATGCTGCATGGCATATGGGAATAGTCCCAATAAATGAAAGAAAAACTGTTTATATAAAAATAGTTAAAGCTCCAGAAGGAGGATATAAAGGAACAACAAAATATGGAATAAAAACAAATAGACAATCAACAGTAGATACTAGTGTAAATGGATATATATTTGTAACAGAAGATGGAACAGAAATAAAATCTCCTACAATAAATAGCTTTTCTACAAGTGGTGGAGAAAATTCAATAAATGTAACTTTAGATATAAATTATAAAAATGGTGCAACAGAAAATAAATGCTATTATAGTATATATGATAATAGCAAATGGAGTAATTATATTGAAGGAAATATAAAAGAAAATGTGTGTACATTTGAAGTTTCACCATATAAAAATTATAGAATAAAAGCATATGTTGTAGATAGTAGAGGAGTATCATCTGAAACTTTTGAAATAACAGGAAAAGCATCAAATGAAATTCCAAAACCAGTAATAAAAATACTTAAACCAGATAGTGAGGAAGAATTTACAGAAAATGATCCAGCAACATTTAACTATAAAGGTGATACTTGGTACCCTTATAGAACTAAAATAAAAATAGTATATCCAGAAGATATGACAAATTTAAGAGGAACATATAGTAGAACATATATTTATGGCAGTTATACAAATTCAAATAGCTGGACTGCTAGTGCAGGGGATAATAATATCATAACAACAACTGAAACAGTAACATATTCTGCAAGAATTGAAGATGCAGCAGGGGAAGCAGTAGAAACAGACCCACTAACAATACATATAATGCCAAGAGATATCAATGGATTAGAAAATCAATCTGACTATACTAATTATTGCACTGGACAAGTATTTCCTGTAATAGCAACCGGAAAAAAATCAGGAACAATTTATGGAACTGATATATATAGATATAATTCAGATATCGGGACAGCAGCAATGCATATGGGATTAGTAAACGAAGGAGAAACTTATAGAGGCTATATAAAATTACTGGAAGATAAATATCCTTTTTTTGGTGCTAATACTAGAAATGAGGTTACATCTTATGAAGTTGATGGTGATAATGCATATATATTTGTAACAGAAGATGGAAAACCAATTGAACCAAAAGGAGAAATTACAAGTGAAATAATAGATGATACTGGTATAATATTTTCATACGATTATACAGAGTGTGAGGATAAATCATCATATGAATATGATGGAAAAACGTGGTATCCTTATAAAATAAAAATTATAATAAATTTCATTGGAGAAGGAACATATCAGTATCATTATAATGGTGGATGGCACAATCTTTCATCAGGACAAAATAGTGTAACTTTAACAATAACTACTCATGATAATATTGTAGCACAAATAAGAGATACAACAACAGCAAGGCGTGTAATTCATAGAAAATTACAAAGAATAAATATAATGTTACCGCCAAGCAATACTTGGACTGTTGCGTCTGGAAAATATTTAGTAAGAGTAAATGGAATTGTCGGAGAAAATGAAGTGATACGAGGAATTAACCATTATTATCCTGGAGATAGTATAAGAAAAGCTGCAGTACATTATGGATTAGTAAATCTAGGAGATAACGTAGAACATTTTGTTTATGTACATACATACCCTGCTTGGGGTACACAGGATTTTCCGTCTTATACTAGAAATGGTGTTACATCTAGTTATTCTTCTAGTACAATATCAGGTTATTTTATTTTTGTAGATAAATATGATAAAGAATTACCATCCTATAGTAAGGAAAATAATGATGTAACTTTATCTGGATACAAAGTACTACCAACTACTTTAGGTAAGCCGTGCTTTATAAATTCTGGTTCGTCAATTGTTCCAGAAAATGAATATATAAATAATTATGATGATACAAAATCGTATATAGAATTAGATTTAACAAATTATGAACTATCAGATACAGTAAAATTAACTTTAAATATTGATTTAGAATTTACACCTGATACTAGAACAAATTATGAACACTATGGAACAATAAAAATATATAGAGTAGACAATTCTGGGAATAGTACATATAATTATGGATACCTTATAAAATCAGATGGAACAGTTGAAAATGGAACAAAAGAAAGTGATAATATATATTCAGTTTGCGTTGCCGGTGGAGATAAATATCGTATAGAATTTTTATATAAAAAGAATAAGGATGAAACTGGTACGATGAAAATCAATAGCTTAAATGTGGAAAAATCAAAACTTGACATAAAAATAACTCCTGTAGATACAACAATAGAAACTTTTACAGATAAAGATAGCAAAGTTTGGTATCCTTATGGTACTAAGTTTAAAATGACAAAAAATGTAGATGATATATTGTTTTATTATATAGTAAATAGAGATACTTATAATACTTTTAATACTACTGAAAAAGAAATTACATTGTATGAACCATCTACATATAAATTTGGATATACAAATGAAACGAGTATTATTGAAAACAATCAAGCAGAAATTACTTGTTATATAATGCCATATCTTTATGGTAGTAATTATGATCATTTTGATAGCTATAATATAGGAAAAATATATCCAGTCAAAGTAAAACGAACTACAAGTAGTTCAATATATGGAACAGAAATATATGAATACAACACAAATATAAATACAGCAGCAACACATATGGGATTGTTAGATGATGTAGAGGAAAAATATGTTTATATTAAAATAGTACCTTCTCCTGAAGGAGGTTATATGGGTACTACTAAAAATGGAATAACTTCTTCTACAAGAAAAAATAGCATACAAAATGGATTCATATTTGTAACAGAAGATGGAACAGAAATGCTAGAACCTATAATAAATAGTGAAACTGCAAGTATGTATGATAGCAACAAAATAGCAGTAGTAGTAGATGCAATAGAAAAAAATGGAACAACCATAGAAAAATACTATTATAGTATAGATAATGGAGAATATATAGAAGAAACTAATAATACATATACTTTTACAGTTGAAAATCCAAATTCAATTCATTCAATAAAAGTATATGTAAGAGATAGTAATGGAGTATTATCACAAACGAAGGAAATTTTAACAAGTGCAACTAAAGGTGCACCAACCATAACATTAACAGATGAAGATGGAAATCCAGTACCAGAAGACCAAATAGTGCACTGGAATGGTGAAGATTGGTATCCATATAATACAAAATTAACAATAAATTATGCAGAAGATATGACTAATTTTTATGGATATTATAAATATATTGATGAAAGAACTGGCAGTATGAGTAATTGGAATAACACTAGTAATAAAACGTATACTACTTATTTATATTACTCAGTTACATATATGGCAAAAATACATGATAGACAAACAGGTGAAGAAACAGAAGAAGTAAGTTTAAAAATAAATATAATGCCAAGTCAAACCAGCGGAGCAAACTACTATTATAGTTATTTAGGAAATGTATATCCAGTGCAAGTAACTGGAACTACTAGTGGCTATGCTTATGGAACAGATGTATATACGTACGATTCAAACATTAATTTAGCAGCAACACATATGGGATTAGTAGATATAGGTGAAACGGATGTAGTGTACATAAAAATTGTTCAGGCACCAGAAGGGGGATATAAATCAAGTACCAGAAATGGTATAACAACAGAAAGTACCACTAGTATCAGAAATGGATTTATATTTATAGATAAAGATGGAAATGAAATAACAAGACCAAAAGTAAATAGTGTAACTACAGCATTAGGAGACAAATCAATAACAGTAACAGTAAATGCAAGCAGTAATAATGCTACAATAGAAAAGTATTATTACACTATAGATAATATTGGTGAATATGTGGAATTAACAGATAATCATTATACATTTACTAATATAGAAATATCTGGACCTCATAAAATAAAAGTATATGTTAAAGATAGTAATAATAATTTATCTGCAATAAGGGAAATAGAGGGAAGAAGAAATATTCCAAAACCAATATTCACATTTAATAAAGACCCTATAAACTATAATGGAGAAAAATGGTATCCATATAATACAACTTTAACAATAAACTATTCAGATGATAGCATGAGCTATTTAACAGGATATTATAGAAAAGTAAATGTTCATACAAATTCAATGTCGCCATCAGTTACATCGTGGTATAGTACATCAAGTTTAAATGTTAGTGAGACTCTAAGCGAATCATATATATACGAAGCATATAATTATGAAAGGGGATTTGGAGAAGGTGAGCATACAAGAGAAAAAATAAATATAATGCCAAATCCGGCGGGATTGCAATCTAATTACTATAATTATGGCTCTGGGAATACATATCCAGTACAAGTAACAGGAACAACTTCTGGCAACATATATGGAACAACTATATATAGACGTGATTCAAATATAAATACAGCAGCAACACACATGGGATTAGTTGGAGTAGGAGAAACAAAGGTTGTATATATAAAAATAGTACCATGTCCAGAAGGAGGGTATGTATCAAGCACACAAAATGAAATAACATCAACTGCAAGTACATCATCTTATGTAGGATTTACATTTGTACAATAAGTTCAATTTTGTTAAGGTAACAAAAAATGTTATCTTGATAATAAAATATATTATAAATAGTGTAAAATAGCTTATATTTGGGCAGATTTAAAAATCCGTCCAAATATAAGAAAACACTACAAAGGAGGAATATATGGCAAAAGCACCAATCAAAAAGAAAAAGATTAATATTAAAGGAATAGTTGCAATACTAGTAATAATAGCAATTATAGTATCAAGTATAATATTATTAACAAAAAAAGGTACGAAAGAAAAACAAGATCAAGCACCAGTTGAAACATACAAAACAGAGGACGATGGAACAAAATTTAATACAAGTGAAAAATTGAAAGAAACAAAAAACTTTAATGGTTATGAAATAAGTAATATAGTATTAAAAGAAATAGATGAAGAAGTAGAATTTAGTGCAAAAATAAAAAATGTAACTCAAAACTCAATAGGCAATAAATCAATATATGTAGTATTTAAAACACAATCTGGACAAGAATTATATAAAATGGAAGTATATTTAGGTGAAATAGGACCAGAAAAATCAACAACAATAAATTCAAAAATAACAAAAGATGTAGTAGGAGCATACGATATAGAATTACAATTTTAAGATATATTCAAAATGCTTTGCAATAAAAAAGGTCGCATATCATGCGACCTTTTTTATTGCAAAGTAAAATGCACATATGGCGAAGCCACTTATTTTATATATTTATCAATAGTTGGTAATGATACAATTTTTTGAGTATAATCTAAATTAGATTGTGAATTATTAAGATATTCTAAAGTATAAATATTAGTTGCTAAAACATCTATATTTAACATATTTGTTAAGATTCTATTGTTAGAATTGTTATAAAAATCTTTTACAGATGTAATAACAGTTAATTTTGGATTAGTTTTTGACAATTCAGATAATAATTCTTTACCTTTGTCGTCTAAACCAAGTACACGTACATAAGGTTTTACTTTTTTTGAATTTTCCATATCTTCTTTGGTAATTCCTAATAATGCATACAATAAAACTCTTTGTATTCTAGATAGAGTATAAGATTTTGATTTTACTTTTTCAAGTATGTCATAATATGAATTACAAGAATTTGCAGCAGTTATAATAGAATTGGCTAAGCTTTCTGTAATATCAGCTAAATTATTAATTTCACTAAGAGTCATTGTACGTAATGAATATAAAATTTCTCTTTCAAAAGCTACTATATCTAAAACAGATTTTCCACTATTTATTTGTCTTGCAAGTATATCATAGGTATAATCTGGTACTAATTTAGAAATATCTTTATTTTCACAAAGTAAATCTCTTATATAAGTTGCACTTGCAAAAGAATCATTAGGTGTATAACTATGATGATCAGCACCATATCTTTTTAAAGTTATAGGAAGAATATTGCTTTTAAATTTTTTTATAGCTTTTAAATATTCTATACCTAATATATTATTTGGGCAAGAAAGAGTATTAGCATATTTCCTAATGTCATTAACATACATAAGTAAGGCATTTTCTCTAGCCTTAGGATAAGAAATACCAGTTTGCAATTCATGAGTTAATAATGACTTATATTCAGGAGGTTCTCTATATAAAATTTCTGCAAATCTATCTAATGTATTTATATCACCACATTCACTTCCAAAAGATAGAACTGTATCTAAGTTAAAAGAATCTAGTATTTTTATGCAACCTTCGGCAAAATTTTCTGCACTAGAAGTACTATAAATAGTTGGTAATTCAATTACTAAATTTGCTCCTGCATGAAGTGCCATTTCAGCTTTAGACCATTTATCTATTATAGAAACATTACCTCTTTGTACGAAATTTCCTGAAATAATACAAACAGTATAATCAGGATGAGTTAATTCTTTAGATTGATTTATGTGGTATACATGGCCATTGTGAAGTGGATTATATTCTGCAATAATTCCTAAAACTTTCCCCATAATTTAATTTCCTTTCAAAATATTGTTTATTATACAATTAATTGATATAATATCACAATAAAGTAAAAAATACAATACATAAGGAGGAAATGTTTTTGGATAAAGTAATAATATATACAGATGGTGCGTGCTCAGGAAACCCAGGACCAGGCGGATGGGGAACAATATTAATGTATAAAGACATAAAAAAAGAAATTAGTGGAGGAAGTAAAGATACAACTAATAATATTATGGAAATAACAGCAGTAATAGAAGGATTAAAATTGCTAAAACATGAATGCGAGGTAGAAATATATAGTGATAGTGCTTATGTTGTAAATGCATTTAATCAAGGATGGATTTATAATTGGAGAAAAAACAATTGGAAAACAGCAGATAAATCACCTGTAAAAAACAAAGAACTATGGGAGAATTTATATGAATTAACTAAAAAACACAGCGTGACATTTATAAAAGTAAAAGGTCATGCTGATAATGCTTATAACAACAGATGTGATGAATTAGCAAGAGAGGCAATATCTAAAATTTAATTACAATAATATTACACTAGTATTAAGATTATATTACAATTGTTGAAAAATAAATAATATTGAAATATAATGTTTTAAAACATAAGAAAAATCCTAGGAGGTAAAAGTATGGAAACTTTTGCACAATATATCTTAGAAGAACCAGATTACATAAAAAAAATGGAAATAGTATATTACTTAAAGAAAAAAACAAATATATTCTATGATAAATCTGTAATATTAAAAGCGGAACTTGCAAAATTATTTATGGAAGCAAAGAACGTTAAAGTGGATTCTAATCTAGTATTAACAGCTGTTTTATTATGCGCTTGCCAAAAGAAAGATAATCCACAAACAAAAGAAGAAATTGAACAGTATGCAAAAGATAGTGCAGAATATTTAAAAACACTAGGATTTTCAAATAGATTTTGCAAAATTTGTTTAGAACAAAACAGATACAGTGGAAGCGAACCTAGAGAAAAGGAAAGCGATATACTAGAATTAGTTGATAATTTTGGTGGAATGCTTATGCATAGACCAGAAAGAAGAGGATTCCCAGTGGATGAAGCACTTATTTTACTTAAAGAAAGAAATTTAAAAGATAAAAATAACATATATTTAGATGACTTTGTTGATTTCGTTGAACAAATGAAGGAGGTAAAAGTAAGTGAATAGAGAAGTTTCATATATTGAGCATTTAGCAAATGAAATAAATAAGGCGGATGGAGTAAAAGGAGCAATCGAAGTTATACAAACATCAAATGAACTATTAAAAAATGCCCAAAATAGAGCAAATAATATAGTTGATGGTAAACAGTCAAAAGAAAATCAAATTCCAAAAGATTTGGTTTCACAAATAAGAGAAAGTATGGGAGAACATCATACTATTGATACAGAAACTATGTCTCAAACATTAGAAAATGCAATTAAAGAGCGATTAGCCGAAGGTAAACAAATATCTCATGCTATAATTAAGGATGACGGATATGAAATACATAGTGATTCTGAAGAAGAATTAGAACGTGACTAGAAAGGATGTAAAACATGTACGAAATATTTGCAGACTTGCATGTACACATAGGAAGAAGCGAGAATAATAAACCAATAAAGATAACAGCAGCAAAATCATTAAACTTCGCAAACATAGCAAAAGAATGCGTAAATAGAAAAGGAATTAATGTAGTAGGAATAATAGATTGTGCATCACCTTATGTAATAGAAGATATAGAAAATTTTTTAAATCAGGGTGACGCATATGAAATACAAGACGGAGGAATTATATATAAAGATAAAGTTTGTATAATATTAGGAAGTGAAATAGAAACATCAGAAATAAATGAATATGGAAAAACTGGAAGTGCACATAACTTGTGCTACTTTCCATCTTTAAGGGATATAAAAGAATTTTCAAAGGAAATGAGCAATCATATAAGCAATATAACTTTAAGTTCACAAAGAGCAGATATTTCTGCATATCAATTAATAGATATTGTAGAAAAATACAATGGAATTTTGGTTCCGGCACATGCATTTACACCACATAAAAGCTTTTATGGAAATTGTACAGATAGATTAGAAAAGATATTTAAAGAAAAATATAGTAGAATACCTGCAATAGAGTTAGGATTAAGTTCAGATACATTTTTAGCAGATACAATATCTGAATTAGAAAGTAAAACATTTTTAACAAATTCAGATGCACATTCTTTACCTAAAATTGCAAGAGAATACAATAAAATTTTAGTTGGTGATATAAGTTTTAAAGAAATATTAAAAGCATTAAAAAAGGAAGATGGAAGAAAAATAGTAGCAAATTACGGGCTAGATCCAAAACTTGGTAAATACCATAGAACATATTGTGAGGTATGTGAAAAAAACATAGAAGGTATTGCTCCTGTTACTAAATGTGATACATGCGATAGTAGAAATATTACTATGGGTGTTTTTGATAGAATAGAAATGATTAAAGATAAGCCAATTACAAAAAGTCCAGAAGATAGACCACCATATTATTACCAAATTCCACTTACATTTATACCAGGACTTGGAAATAAAACAATAGATAAATTATTAAACAAATTCGAAACAGAAATGAATATATTACATAAATTATCACATGACGATATTGAGGCGGTTGTTGGAGATAAAATTGCAACGAATATAATAAATGCAAGAGAAGGAAAAGTACAAATACAAGCTGGCGGTGGTGGAATTTACGGACATATACAGGTAAATAATTAATAGTGAATAGTTGAACCTTACTTCCAATGGATGCATACATCCATTGGAAGTAAGGTTCTTTTTTTCTTTTTCTTGTTCTTTTTTTATATTTATTGCATAGATATTATGTTGTAGGAGTGTGGTAACATATGAAAAAAGCTAAAAAGGGTACAGGAGTAAAAAATATTGTATACAATCACATTGCAAATAACATAAGAGAATATATAATTATTATACTAATATTTATAATAGGAATAATAGCAGGTGTTATATTTGTTAACAATTCTTCAGATGCACAAAAAACTGAAATAAATACATATATAAGTAACTTTGTAACTTCTTTAAAAAATACAGAGAATACAATAGATAAAACAGCCTTATTAAAAGACACAATAAAAAATAATATATTACTAGCAATTTTATTATGGTTTATGGGATGTACAGTAGTTGGGGTGCCGATTGTATATGCAATAATTGCATATAGAGGCTTTACACTTAGCTATACAATAGCATCATTAATGGCCACATTAGGAGGAAAAGGAATAATTTTTTCTATATCCGCACTGTTCATTCACAATATACTATTTATACCAGCAATATTTGCATTAGCAGTTAGTGGAATACGATTATATAAATCAATAATGAAGGATAAAAGAAAAGAAAATATAAAACTAGAAATTTGCAGACATACAATTTTTTCAATATTAGTTGGCTTAGTTTTAATTGGCGCAGCCTTTGTGGAAGTATATATATCAACAGGGTTTTTACAAAATTATATAAAATATGTTTAGAAAAAAATTAAAAAATTCTTAAAAAACTATTTACAATTATGTCGTATTTTGATATAACATTAACAGATTAATTTATGTAAATACATTTTGTTTTAATTACATGAGTTAATCAAAAAAATTTTATCTAGAGGTGCTTGAAAAAATGGAAGAACAAATTAATAACTTTTTAACTTTTTTAAAAAATGACAAAAGATTGTCAGAAAACACATTACAATCATACAGAAGAGATGTTGTTCAATATGAAGGATATGTTACTAAAAAAGATATTAATTACCTAAATATTGAAAAAGATGGAATAAATGCATATTTAAAATCATTACAAAAAAATAATAAAAAATCTTCAACAGTTTCAAGAAGTTTAGCTTCAATAAGATCATTTTATCAATATTTATTAAGAACTAAATTAATTACAAAAGATCCAACAGAAGGTATACAATCACCAAAAATAGAGAAAAAAGCACCTAGTGTATTGTCTTCACAAGAAGTAGAATTATTATTAGAGCAACCAACAACAGAAGATTTAAAAGGAATGAGAGATAAAGCAATGCTAGAATTTGCTTACGCCACAGGAATGAGAGTTACAGAAATAATATCTTTAGACCTAGATTGTGTTGATTTAGAGCAAGGGTATGTAGTATGTAAAAATGGAGCAAAACAAAGAAATATACCATTAGGTACTATGTCATTAAAAGCTTTAAAAGATTATATAGAAAATGCAAGACCAATAATAATAAAAGATGATTCAGTAAAAGCATTATTTGTAAATATAAACGGAAAAAGATTAACAAGACAAGGATTTTGGAAAATAGTAAAATACTATAAAGAACAAGCACATATATCAAAAGAAATAACACCACACGTACTAAGACATTCATTTGCAACACATTTATTACAAAATGGAGCAGATTTAAAAGCAATACAAACAATGTTAGGACATTCAGATATATCTTCAACACAAGTATATATGCAATTTCAAGACGAAAATATAAAAAACATATATAGAAAAGCTCATCCAAGGGCTTAGTCATAATAATATAATAAATAATTTATAAGGAACGGCATAAACGTCGTTCCTAATTTATTACGATTATAATCATAAATAAAAATAAATTTTTATTGACAAAAATAATCTATAATATATAATATTATTGGTTAAAATATAAAAAATAAAGGAGGAATTATACAATGGCACAAGAATTAAGTCAACAAGAACAAGACAAAGTTAAAAAGATGATTAATGACCTTGTTGCAAGAGCAAAGGTTGCATCTCAAAAATACCTTGAATTAAATCAAGAGCAGGTAGATAAAATTGTTAAAGCAATGGCAATGGCAGGATTAGATAATCATATGAAACTTGCAAAAATGGCTGTTGAAGAAACAAAAAGAGGAATTTATGAAGATAAAATTATAAAAAATATGTTTGCAACAGAGTATATATATCACAATATAAAATATGATAAAACAGTAGGAATAATAAAAGAAAGCGATTCAGAAGGATATGCACAAGTTGCAGAGCCAATAGGAATAATTGCAGGTGTTACACCAGTAACAAACCCTACATCTACAACAATGTTTAAATCAATAATATCTGCAAAAACAAGAAACGTAATAATATTTGGATTTCACCCATCTGCACAAAAATGTAGTGTTGCTGCTGCAACAATACTTAGAGACGCAGCAATAAAGGCTGGTGCACCAAAGGATTGTATATTATGGATTGAAGAACCTTCAATACTTGCAACACAACTCCTTATGAATCATCCAGATGTAAATCTAATACTTGCAACAGGTGGAACAGGAATGGTAAAATCAGCATATTCTTGTGGAAAGCCAGCATTAGGAGTAGGACCAGGAAATGTGCCTTGCTATATAGATAAAACAGCAAAATTAAAAACAGCGGTAAATGATTTAGTATTATCAAAATCATTTGACAATGGAATGATTTGTGCATCAGAACAAGCGGTTATAGTAGATAAAGAAATAAGCAAAGAATTCGAAAAATTAATGAAAGAAGCCGGTTGCTATTTCTTAAATAAAGAAGAAACAATAAAATTAGAAAAAAGTATGTTTATAGCAGAAAAAGGTTGTGCTCTAAATGCAGATATTGTTGGTCAAAGACCAGTTGATATTGCAGCAAAAGCAGGAATATCAATTCCAGAAGATACAAAAATAATAGTTGTAAAACAAACAGGAGTGGGAGCAGAATTCCCATTATCAAAAGAAAAATTAAGTCCTGTACTTGCATATTACATTTCAAATAATGATGAACAAGGAATAGAATTAGCAGAAAAATTAATAGAATTTGGTGGACTTGGACATTCTGCTGTAATTCACTCAGAAAATAAAGAAACAATTAAAAGATTTTCAGAAAAGCTTAAAGCAGGAAGAATAATTGTAAATTCTCCATCAACTCATGGAGCAATTGGTGATATATACAACACTAATATGCCATCATTAACTTTAGGATGTGGTACTTTTGGTGGAAATTCTACAACAGCAAATGTATCATCAGTAAACTTAATAAATATAAAAAGAGTTGCCGATAGGAGGGTTAATATGCAATGGTTTAAAGTTCCAAAGAAAATATATTTTGAAGCAGGTTCAATAGAATACTTACAAAAAATGCCAAACATAACAAGAGCATTTATAGTAACAGATGAATCAATGGTTAAATTCGGATATGTAGATAAAATATTAGAACAATTAAGAAAAAGAAGAGATTATGTGCACTCAGAAATATTTTCAGCAGTTGAGCCAGATCCATCTTTTGACACAATAAAAAATGGAGTTGCAGCAATGAATGCATTTAAACCAGATGTAATTATAGCATTAGGTGGAGGTAGTGCAATAGATGCTGCAAAAGGAATGTGGTTATTCTATGAACAACCAGAAGCAGATGTTGAAGGATTAAAATTAAAATTCATGGATATTAGAAAAAGAACATACAAATTCCCTAAATTAGGAGAAAAAGCACAAATGGTAGCAATTCCAACAACATCAGGTACAGGTTCAGAAGTAACATCTTTTGCTGTTATAACAGATAAAAAGAAAAATATAAAATATCCATTAGCAGATTACGAATTAACACCAGATGTTGCAATAATAGATCCTAACCTAGTAATGACACTACCAAAGAGATTAACTGCAGATACAGGAATGGACGTATTAACACATGCAATAGAATCTTATGTTTCTGTTATGGCATCAGATTATACAGATGGTCTATCAGAAAAAGCAGTACAATTAGTATTTGAATATTTACCAAAGGCTTATGAACATGGAGACGATAGAGTGGCAAGAGAAAAAATGCATAATGCAAGTTGTATAGCAGGTATGTCATTTACTAATGCATTTTTAGGATTAAACCACTCAATAGCACATAAATTAGGCGGAGAGTTCCACATACCTCATGGTAGAGCAAATGCAGTAATTCTTCCTTATGTTATAGCATATAATGCAGAAAAACCATCAAAATTTGTATCTTTTCCTAAATATGAATACTTTATAGCAGACGAAAAATATGCAAAATTAGCAAAAATATTAGGATTAAAAGCAAAAGATACAAAGGAAGGAGTAACATCATTAATAAATGCAATTAAAGAATTAATGAAAAAACTTGAAATGCCTACATCTATAAAAGAATGTGGAATAGATGAAAAAGAATTTTTAGCAAAAGTTGATGAATTAGCAGATAGAGCATTTGAAGACCAATGTACAACTGTAAATCCAAGATTACCATTAGTTAGCGAAATAAAACAAATATTACTTGATTCATATTATGGAAAATAGATTATAAAATAAATAATATAAATAAATAAGGAACGGCATGGCGCCGTTCCTTATTAATTACAATAGGCACATTACATACATTGTAGGGAACGACGACATGCTATTCATTATTTATTACAATAGGATATTGTAGGGAACGACGCCCCCGTCGTTCCACGCTCCGAAGGCTCTTGGCTCCCTTATATAAGGGAGCTGTCACCGAAGGTGACTGAGGGTTCTATTGACATGATTTACAAAATAATATATAATACCCGAGTAATCTTTATATTGCAAATTCTTCTTTTGAAGGAATTAAGGGCAATGACTTAAAGATTCGGACAACAATTCTTTATTACGAAAGGAGAAAAATTATGTCAGAGCAATTGGTACTCAAGTGTGTATTCAAACGGGAAAATGGTACAACTTATGAATGTAATGTACCCATTCCTAAAGATGAAACAAGTATTCCTGGACGTTTCTTCAGGAATAATACTAATTTAGTTAGTGTGGAAATACCAGAAGGAGTAACAAGCATTGGTAGATTGGCTTTCGCAGGTTGCGTAGGATTAACTACTGTGAAGATACCAAGAGGAGTTACGCACATTGGCTTTTGTGCTTTCTATGGTTGCACAGATTTGACTAGTGTGAACATACCCAAAGGAGTCACAAGCATTGGTGAGCGTGCTTTTCAGCATTGCACAGGTTTGAATAATGTAAACCTACCAGAAGGATTAATAAACATTGGCGAAGGTGCTTTCGAAGGTTGTAGAGACTTGACTAGTGTAAACATTCCTAAGGGAGTAGTATTCATTGACTATTATGCCTTTGATAGATACACAAAAAGAATTTACGAATGACATAAGCAACTTTAGCACAGGGTTAATTCCTGTGCTTTTTCTTGTTGTATAGGAAAAATCAATGTAAACTGTAGGGAACGACGCCCCCGTCGTTCCGTTGGAGCTGTCACCGAAGGTGACTGAGGGTTTTAATTGACATAATTTAAAAAATAATATATAATATTTAAGTAATCTTTATATTGCAAATTCTTCTTTTGAGGGAATTAAAGGCAATGACTTAAAGATTCAGACAACAATTCTTTATTTACGAAAGGAGAAATAATTATGTCAGAGCAATTAATAATTAGCAGTGTGTTCAGGCGGAAAAATGGTACAATGTATAAACGCAAAATATCTATGGCAGAAGGTGAAACAAGCATTCCTGAAGGTTTCTTCGAGAATAAAGCTAATCTAGTTAGTGTGGAGATACCAGAAGGAATAAAAAGTATTGATGCTTATGCCTTCTGGAATTGTACAAGTTTGACTAATGTAAACATTCCTAAAGGACTAATACGCATTGGTGAACGTGCTTTTCAGAATTGCACAAGTTTAACTAGTGTAAATTTTCCAGAAGAATTAAAAAGCATTGGTAACTGTGCCTTTTGGGGTTGCATAGAATTAACTAGCGTTAATATTCCAAAGAAACTAACAAGCATTGGTACAGGTGCATTTGGAAATTGCATAGGGTTAACTACTGTGGAGATACCAGAAAAAATAACAGGCATTGCTGATTGGACTTTTTATTGTTGCACAAGATTAACTAGTGTAAAACTTCCAAAGAGTCTAACAAGAATTGGCAAATGGGCTTTCACTGGTTGCATAGGATTAACTACTGTGCAAATACCAGAAGGAGTAACAAAAATTGCTGAGTTTTCCTTCACTGGATGTACAGGTTTGACTAGTGTAAATATTCCTAAAGGGGTAACACTCATTGGCGATTATGCCTTCTGTGGATGCGCAGTATTGAGAGAGGTAGTTCTTGCAGAAGGAGTAACAAAAATTGCTGAGTTTGCCTTTGATGAATGCACAAAAGTAATTTACAAATGACATAAGCAATTAAGCACAGGATTAATTCCTGTGCTTTTTCTTTTTGAAATTGTAGGGAATGACGCTATGCCATTTCTTATTTATTACAATAGAATATTGTAGGGAACGACGCCCCCGTCGTTCCGTCGGAGCTGTTTCTGTGCTTTTTCTTCCTTTATACTTATAATTTAGTATTAGTATATAAACATACTTTTATGTAAATTAACATTGACTAAATTACAAAAAAGAATTATACTAATATAATCTAATAAATTTATGGAGGTAAATATGAGTGTATTAGAGGTTAAAAATTTACAAACATCATATAATGGACATATAGCATTAGAAAATATTAATTTTTCAGTTAACGAGGGAGAATATATTTGTTTAGTAGGAGAAAATGGCTCAGGAAAAAGTACTCTTATAAAAACAATTGTTGGACTTCATAAAAAAGATAATGGAGAAATAATATTGAATGAAAAACTAGAAAATATCTCATATTTAGCACAAAATAACTTAGTAGATGTGGAATTTCCTGCTACTGCTAAGGAAATTATAATGACAGGTGTACAAAAACACAAAGTATTACCTTTTTATACAAAAAAAGATTATAAAAATTTTGAAGAAATTTGTGATTTACTAAAAATAAAAGATTTTGTTGATAAAAGAATAGGAAATTTATCTGGTGGACAAAGGCAAAGAATAATGTTAGGACGAGCATTAATTAGAAAGCCAAAGATGTTAATATTAGATGAACCCTTTAGTGGACTAGATATTAATATAACAAAAGAATTATATGAAATGCTTGATAAGTTAAATAAAGAAAATAAAATGACTATAATTATGGCAACACATGATTTAGATGAAATTAATCAAAAAAATGTTAGGGTAATAGAATTATCAAAAACAATAAAGTTTGACGGCAATATAACTGATTGGAAAGGAATGAATTAAAAAATGGACATATTATCATTATTAAATTATCCATTTGTACAAAGGGCTTTAATATGTGGAATAGCTATATCCTTTTGCGCTGCAATTATTGGAGTAATACTTGTACTTAAGAAGTATTCAATGATTGGACACGGATTGGGAGAAGTAGGATTTGCTTCATTAACCTTGGCAGTTGCTCTAAATTTACCACCATTATATGTTTCTATACCATTAGTTATTATTGCAGCTTTTTTAATAATGCTAATTAGCCAAAAAAAGGGTGAAAGTGGAGATATAACAATAGCATTAGTATCTAGTGGAGCATTGGCAGTAGGAGTAATAGTTACTGCATTAACAAAAGGATTTAGCGTAGATGTTTATAATTATATGTTTGGCAGTATATTAGCAATGAGTTGGTCAGATGTAATTTTAAGTGTAATTCTTTCTGTAGCATTGATTGTAATTTATATATTATTTTATAATAGGTTGTTTTCCATTACGTATGATGAAAAATATGCAAAAACTTGCGGAATAAGCGTAACTTTTTACCAGTTTCTAATTTCGCTTATTACTGCATTAGTAGTTGTTTTAGGAATGAGATTAATGGGTACTTTATTAATTTCAAGCCTTATAGTTTTCCCTGGAATTATTGCAAGGAAACTTACGAATAGTTTTAAAGGAATGGTAATTTTATCGGCTATTATTTCTGTTGTATGCTTTATTGTAGGAATTTTAATTTCATTTGTACTTAATCTTCCTACAGGAGCAAGTATAGTAGCAGTATATATATTATTGTTACTAATTACTACTCTATATAATAAAATATTAGATTAAAGAAAAGAGGCACCGTATTTACGGTGCCTTATTAGGTCTTTAACAAACTGTAGTCCCATAAAGTGATTTACCATCACTAGCCAAAGAAATAGTGATTTTGTCTTTGAAATGGATTTCAAAAATTTTTTTTAATGCTGGTAGAATACACTCACTTGCAAGAATGTTAGAAATAAATTCATCATTGTTAAAAGCAATTACATACAGATTATTTTTTTCTTTAATGGAAAATGAAAGAGATTTTAAACCGGTTTTTTGCTTTGTATAATTTTGAATTAACAAGGCAAAATCAGCTAAAAACTTCCGTACGGTGCCAGTTGAATCAAGTATTTGTTGATTCGGTTGTGAATAAGTATCAAATACTGCACTAATCTGACTAATTGAATTTTCCATTGAATGACCCCTCCTAAAAAGTAATGAAATAAATATATCACAAAAACTTTAAAGAAGCAACAAATGTATAAATTTTCTGTATTGACAATTATTTTATTAAAATATATACTAATTCCATGTGTAAAATCGAGCTTAGAAAGGATTGTGTATAAAAAATGATAATAGAGGTAGAAAATCTTGTAAAAAAATATTCAGGTAAAATTGCAGTAGACCATTTGAATTTACAAGTAGAAGAGGGCATTATATATGGATTATTAGGTCCAAACGGGGCAGGAAAAAGTACAACAATAAATTGTTTGCTTGGATTATTAAAAAGTGATGAAGGAACTATAAAAATTTTAGGTGAAGAAATGAATAGCAACAATTTAAAATTGAAGGCAAATATTGGTGTAATACCACAAAATGTAGCAGTTTTTGAAGAATTGAATGTATATGAAAACATAGATTTTTTTTGCGGATTATATATAAAAGACAAAGAACAAAGAAAAGAATTAGTAAATGAAGCAATAGATTTTGTAGGATTAACTGAATATAAAAAGTATGTACCTAAAAAATTATCAGGAGGATTACTTAGAAGATTAAATATAGCATGTGGAATAGCACATAAACCTAAAATAGTTTTTATGGATGAACCAACTGTTGCGGTTGATCCTCAATCAAGAAATAATATACTAGAAGGGGTTTTAAAATTAAAGGAGCAGGGTTCTACAATAATTTATACTTCTCACTATATGGAAGAAATTGAGCAGATATGTGATAAAATTGCAATAATGGATTCTGGTAAAATAATTGCAGAAGGAACAACTGAAGAATTAAAAAATAAGATAACAGATACAGAAAAGTTAGTGATATGTGCTAATGGAATAGATGATAATATAATAGAAAAATTAAAAAATATTCCAGATGTGAAATTAATTGAAAAAGATAATAATTGTATTAAAGTTTCATATAAGAAAACTCAAAATAGTACATTACTTGCTATACTTCAAGTAATAGAAGAAAAGGGTATAATTATAGATAAAATATATAATGAGGTTCCTACTCTAAATACCGTATTTTTAGAGTTAACAGGAAAACAATTAAGAGATAATATGTAGAGTAGGAGGATGATATGTTTAAAGCATATAAAGATTGGTTAAAAATAGTTTCTAGAAAGCCAATGAATATTTTTTGGATATTATTTTTCCCAATAATATTAGTTACACTTTTTAAAATGACAATGGGAAGTGCTGAGGTAGTTAGTGGCTTTTCTGAAAAGGTAAAATTAGAACTTATAAAAACAGACAATAGTTTTATAGATAAACAAATACAAAGTGCTTTTGATTCAGAAGAATTAAAAAATTATTGTGAATTTAATATATCAGATAGTGTAGAATCTTCACAAGAAAAGCTAGAAAAAGAAGAAATTGATGGATATTTTTATATACAAAAAAATGAAGATTCTACATATACTCTTGTTGCAAAAACTGGTTATAATAATTTTGCCAATTCTATGATAGAAACAGTTTCAGAAGAATTTGTGCATACAGCAAATAATATATATAATACTGTGATAGAGCCAGCAATAGGTAATTCACAAGAGATTAGACAAGGAGATTACACAAAACAAGGAGATGAATCTTTTAAAGAAGAGAATGTACCAAGTTTAGCAGCAATATATACATATCCAGCGATTATATATTCTATATTATTTACTGGGTTAATTGTGCAATATTCTATACGTTCAATGAGTTCAAATATGTCATATACAGGAATGAGAGTAGAATTGTCAACAGATAAAAAATCTAAAACATTTATTGCTGCAATACTTGCAACTTTTACAGTTGGTTTTATTGCATTAATTATTTTAACTATTTATATACAATATGTGATGGAGGTTGATTTAGGATTAACAACGCACTTTGGGTATTTAATGCTTATTTATATTGTAGGCTTAATAGTATCTATTCTATTATCTTCTATGATAGTAATGTTAACTAATAGAAAAGATGAACAGGTACAAGGAAATATATTAAGTGCTGTGTTAATGATAATGTATTTTTTCTCAGGAGGAATGATTGGAAATTTGTCATTAACAATAAAGAAATATGCTCCGTTTTTGTATTACATAAATCCAGCAGCATTATTATCTGATAGCGTAAACTATTTATCTTATAAAAAGGATTTAAGTGTTATATGGTTGAACTTAGGTATAATAGCATTATCTGGTATGGTATATTTAATAGTTTCAATATTTGCATTAAGGAGGAAAAAGAATGAGTTATTTTAAGTTGTTTTTTGAAGTTTTAAAAGCACATAAAATTAATGTAATACTTCCTCTTTCAATTGTTATTATTTTTTCAGTAGTAATGGTAAATTCAATAACTAATAGTGTATCTGAATATAATCCAGATATTTATGTTGTAGATAATGATAATACGGAACTTAGTAAAAGTTTAATAGAGGAAATAGATAAATATGCAAATATTAAAGAATATCATGGAAATGAAGACATAGAAGAAGAATTTATGAAATCTTTTATTATGCTATACATAGAAATACCAGCAGGCTTTGAGGATAATTTTAACGAGTATAAAAATACGGAAACAAGTAGATTTAAGTCAAATAATAAGATAATAATAAAATCAATAGAAAATTCAAAGGCTAGAATTTTAATTAAGGAAAAAATAGATAATTTTTTAAATTCAAAATTGAATAATACAAAATTAGAAAATAATGATTTTCTTAAATTAGAAATAAGTAGTGCAATTAATACAGACGATACTAGTGCGAAAATATCTGCAATAAATTTTGCAGCGTATGGCGTATTATATGGAATACCAAGTGTAATAGGAACTTTCTTTATGAAAATACGAAAAAAGAATATAAAAGATAGATATTCTTGTGCGCCTGTTTCAAATAAGCAGTATTTACTACAAGTAATAATTGCTAGCATTTTTGTAACTGTAATATTTTCATTAATAGTTTCAATATTTATAATGAATGTATTGTTTAGTATGCCTTTTGGTACTGTTTGGTTATTAAATTTTGCAAATATTTTACTTATGGCAATATTAGGACTTGGTTTAGGCTTGATATATGGAATGATACTAAATAATATGGAGGCATTAACTGGTATGTCAACAGGAATATCATTGGCACTTGCATTTTTAGGAGGATTATTTGTACCAATAGAAATATTTAGCGATTCAATGAGGAAAATTGCAGTTTTTACACCTGCATATTGGTATGAAACATTAAACAATGCTTTAAATTCAGGTTCTAACAATATAACTACAAATACTATTTTAACATCTTATGGTATGGAATGTGTTTTTATAATAATTGTATTTATATTGGTTGCAATAGTTAATAGAAAAAAGCAACAAGCCAAATAAGATAATTGAATATTATATAAACTAATAAAATGTATATATTTTTTCTTCACTCACTCCCAACGGCATAACAGGCTGTAGACCGAAATTTACTTTCGTAATTTCTTCTACAGCCTGTAATTTGTCGGTCCCCACATTCGTTCGTATTGAAAAAATATATACATTTTATTTTTTGCATAAAAATTTTACAATACGAGATATCTAAATGTTTCCTTTCTAAAATTTGACACAAAAATATATTAATCTACATATTATGTAATATACAAAAGTATAAGGAGGAATACAAATGTATAGACATTGCAAATGCCAAAAATGTAATCAATGCAATTCTAATAATGATGACATGATAGAAGATATATGTGATGATGTTAATTATTGCGATTGCGATATGAATGACTGCGAATGTGGATTCGACGATGAATGTGGCGCATTTCCTGCAAATTATATGTATGGTCAATCTTATGTGCCAATACAAAAGATGAATAAAACTTTTACACCAGAAGTTGGTCTAAGAATGGGAACAATATTTCCAGAATTAGTTAGCCCATATATGCCAGGTCAATCTATGGCAGAAATAGAATATTTAAGAAATACAAATATGATAGGGGAGGGATGTAATAATGCACAATAACTGTATGGAATCAACAAGAGAAGAAATGCTTATGAAAATAAGAGAATATAATTTCTCTATAATAGAACTTGCATTATATTTAGACACACATCCTGATGATAAAAAGGCAATATGTATGCATAAGGAATATTGTAAAACAGTAAAAGAATTAGAAGATAAATATCAAAAAGTATATGGACCATTAACAATAAAATATCCATGTAATAAATGGAGATGGCTAGAAGAGCCATGGCCATGGGAAAAGGAGGCAAACTAGTATGTGGACTTATGATAAAAGATTAGAATATCCAGTTAATATAAAATGTCCAAATCCAAAATTGGCGAAAGTAATTATATCTCAATATGGAGGACCAGATGGAGAACTTGCCGCTTCTTTAAGATATTTATCTCAAAGATTTGGAATGCCAGACCAAAAGTCAAAAGCAATATTAAACGACATTGGAACAGAAGAGCTTGCTCACTTAGAAATGGTAGGTTCTATTGTTCACCAACTAACAAAAGGAGCATCAATCGAGGAAATAGAAAAAGCAGGATTAGCACCATATTATACAGATCATGGTGTTGACGTATATCCTGCATCTGCAGCAGGAGTACCATTTACAGCTGCATATATTGCATGTAAAGGTGACCCTATTGCAAACTTACAAGAGGACTTAGCTGCAGAACAAAAAGCAAGGGCAACTTATGAAAAATTAATAGACTTATGTAGGGATGACCCAGATGTTATAGATCCGCTTCGTTTCTTAAGAGAAAGAGAAGTAGTGCATTTCCAAAGATTCGGAGAAGCATTAAGAGGAGTTCAAGACAAACTTGCTGAAAAGAAATTTTATATGAACAATAATTGTCCTATGAATCAAATGAACAATGACAAAGATTGTGGATGTGGAAATTAGAAACATTTTTTGAATAGATAAAAGTTAAGAGAAATTTCTCTTAACTTTTTTAATTGTATAGGAAAAATCTATACAAACTGTAGGGGGTCGACGGCCTTAGGCGACTCGTGTGGCGAAGCCACTTTTTTGTTGTTATGCGGACTGCAAGCTCAGTTTTTGATTTTATTGGAAATTTATGGTATAATTTTATTAGAGGTGATTTTAATGACTAAAAAAGAAGTAAAAGAAATATTATTATCATTAAAAGCACAGAAAAATGAAATATTAGTTAACAATTTATTAGGAAAAATAGATATGCTAGACGAAGAATCTATGCAATTAATTTTAGATAAACTAGGCAACGATAAAGACGCAGTAAAAAAATTTTTTCAAGATAAATTAAATAAACAATATAAAGATGATGGAAAAAAATATCCTCTTAATGATTTGTTTACATATGGAGTAACTGGAAACTGTATTCATCTTCATTTACCAGTCGATTTACGCAATATGTTAGAAGAAAAAGGAGTTTTTGCTACAATAGATACAATAAATTTAAATTTGTTAGATGCAATAGACAAAATTAAAAAAATGAAGGATGATGGATTTTATAGATTTAGTGATAAAAATACAATATATATGATATCACCAATATTAAGAGAAAGAGAACAGCAGTTTTTAGAAAGTTTAAATTTTAAAACACATTTATATGGTATAAAAGATTTGAATAATGAGCAATTTATTAAAACAAATCCAGAAGCTAAACTAGCAATTAATATATTTGGAAAAACTAAAAAAGTAGGTACTGCATCAATTAGTTTTGAAACTATTTCTTCTAGTGAATGGCAGGATAAAAAAGTAAGTATAATTAATAAATTAGCCAAAAAAGGTATAACTTTAAAAGATAATTCAAAGGAAAAATAAAAAATAAAAGATATTAATGATTGTATCTTTTATTTTTTTATTTTTCAAGATACTTTTTACTGTAAAAAAGAAAAAGCGAATATCTAAAAAAGATATTCGCTAGGAAGTTACATTGGATTTTTAACTATATATTGTACGTCACCATCAATGGGAGTTTTCGCAAGCATTCCGTAATTACAGTATTCGTCGAGTAGTTCATCAACTACTTCCTCAACAAATTCTGTATTTGGTACAACCTTATATGCTCTGTTCAAGGGGTTTATATATGAACCTTGCACTTGAAACTGAGGGGGAAGTACCGCTTTAGATACTTCTTGTATAAGTTTGCTTCTTAGGAAAGTTACGTGCTTCACCATGATTATAGACCGCACTGTTGCGCGAAATTCTGTGTCATTCTTAAATACAGTAGTAATTTCCATTATATTAACCTCCTTATAATGTTGATATATCTATTATAATTTATTTATTACACGTTTGTCAACATAATATTGAAAACAAATAAAAACTGTTAATATAAATAGTTAATCACAGAACTTTATTTATTGCAAAAATTGAAAAGCAGTGATATTATTGTTTTAAAGTTTTTATAAAGGATTTTGATGTTTATGGAAAAGGAATTAAGTAATATTTTAAAAACTAGCATAATAGGCAAGAACATAGTATTTTATGAAACCTTAGAATCTACACAGTTAAAGGCAAAGGAAATTAAAGATGAAGTAGAAAATGGAACTATAATAATTACAAATAATCAGCTAGCAGGAATTGGTACTCATGATAGAAAATGGTTTATGGGACATGGTGATAATATTGCTTTTACAATGATTTTAAAACCAGAATGTAATATATCAAAAATAAAAAATATAACAGTTATAATTGCAGAATGTATGGTAAGAGTATTAAAACACTTATATGATGTGCAAGTAAGTATAAAAATGCCAAATGATTTGATGTGCAATGGAAAGAAGTTAGGTGGAATTTTAACACAGGCAACAACAATACAAGAAGAAGTAAAAGATATCCTAATAGGAATTGGCATGAACGTTAATCAAAAAGATTTTCCATTTGAGCTAAAAGATATTGCAACATCACTAAAAAATGAATTTAATATAGAATTTAATAGAATAGAAATTATAGCTGAATTTTTAAGTACTTTTGAACAAGAATACTTAAAAATGATTCTCTAAACTTGACCGGTCAGTCTAATGATTTTTACTACATAATATTATAAAATTTAATATATGTTTTAATAGGAGAAAACTATGAAATCAGTTAAGATTGTGGGAAGTGGAACATATTTACCCAAGCAGGTTATAGATAATGACTATTTTAATAATAAATTTTCACTAAAAGATGATTGGATATATAAACGAACAGGCATAAGAAAAAGATATTGGGAAGATGAAAAAAACGTAACGCAAATGGCAGTTGCTGCTGTAAAGAATGCTATAAATAAATATAATATAGATGTACAACAAATAGATTGCATAATTGCTTGTTCAACAACTACAGATAAGATTATGCCTGGAGTATCTTTTGAAATTCAAAAAGAATTAGATATAAAAAAATGTATGTGCATAGATTTGCTAGCAGGTTGTAGTGGATACATAAATGCTTTTGATATTGCAAGAAAATATATTTGCTTAGAAGAAGTAGAATGTGCTCTAGTAGTTGCAGTTGAAAAAGTATCTGAATTTTTAAATTATGAAGATATTAATACTTCTATTATACTAGGAGACGGTGCAGCAGCTACTATTTTGAAAAGTAGCAAAGAACTTAAAATTTATAGCCAAAAAATAGAGAGTATTGGACAAGAAGGACATTTATTAACTTGTTCATATAAAAACAAATTGTATATGGATGGAAAGAATATATACAAATTTGCAGTTACTAAAACAGTTGATAATATTAATGATTTACTAAAGAACAATAATTTAACATTAGATGATATAAAATATATTGTACCTCATCAATCTAATATGAGAATTATGGAGGCAATAATTAAAAGATTAAACATTTCTAAAGAAAAAATGTATGTAAATTTAGAAAACATAGGAAATACGTTTTGCGCTAGCATACCAATTGCTTTAGATGAAATGTATGATAAAAAATTATTGAATCCTAAAGACAAAATTATAATGATAGGTTATGGCGGAGGATTAAATTTAGGAAGTATATTATTAGAGATATAGAAGGGATGAATATAAAATGAAATTAGGATTTGTTTTTCCGGGACAAGGTGCACAATATGTAGGAATGGGTAAAGATTTGTATGATAAATATGATACAGTAAGAAAAACGTATAAAAAAGCAAGCGATATTTTGAACATGGATATTGCAAAACTAACTTTCGAAAGTAATGAAGAAGAATTAAATCAAACTAAAAATACACAAATAGCAATATTAGTTATGAGTTTAGCAATAGAAAAATTGTTAAAAGAAAATGGAATAGATGCTGATATCTCAGCAGGACTTAGCTTAGGAGAATATTCTGCATTAGTACATAGTAATTTTATTTCTTTTGAAGACGCAGTAAAAATTGTAAGAAAAAGAGGAGAATTTATGCAAAACTACGTTCCAGAAGGAACTTGGGCAATGGCTGCAATTATTGGATTAGATGATGAATTAGTAGAAAAAGCATGTACTGATGTAAAGAATGGCTTTGTTGTTCCTGCAAATTATAATTGCATAGGTCAAATTGCAATTTCAGGAGAAAGGGAAGCTGTATTAGAAGCAATGGAAAATGCTAAAAAGTTAGGAGCTAAAAGAGCAATAGAGTTAAAAACAAGTGGACCATTCCATACAGAAAAATTAACTACCGCTTCTGACAAATTAAAAGAAGAATTAGAAAAAATTGATATAAAGATCAATTCTAGCAAAAAAGTTATAAAGAATTTAGATGCAAAAGAATACACATCTAATGATAATATAAAAGAAATACTTGCAAAACATGTTATTAGTCCAGTTAGATTTAGAAAATCAGTTGAAGAAATGATTAATCAAGGTGTAGATACATTTATTGAGATTGGACCAGGAAAAGTTTTATCTGGATTTATAAAGAAAACGAATAAAGACGTAAATGTATTTAATATAGAAAATGTAGAGACTTTTGAAAATTGTTTATCAATTTTAAGTTAATAATTGTAGAAACACAAGAAAATGTGATTTTACAAAAAATATATATATTTAGGAGGTAAATTAAAATGTCAGAAAATAAAGTTGCTTTTATAACAGGTGGAACAAGAGGAATAGGAAAAGAAATAGCATTAGAATTATCAAATAATGGATTTGATATAGCAGTAAATTACATTGTTGAAACAGAAGAAAATATGGAGAACTTACGTAATGAGTTAAAGGAAAACGGAGTAAAGTGTTTGTTTGTTAAAGGTGATGTTTCAAACTTTGAAGATTGCGAAAGAATGACAGAAGAGGTAATTAAAGAATTTGGAAGAATTGATGTTTTAGTTAACAACGCAGGTATAACAAGAGATGGATTAATTTTAAGAATGAAAAAAGAAGATTTTAACTCTGTAATAAATGTCAATTTAGTAGGAACATTTAATGTTACAAGAAACGTTATACCATACATGGTAAAACAAAAATCAGGAAGAATAATAAGTCTTGCTTCAGTAGTAGGAGTAGCTGGAAATGCAGGTCAAACTAATTATTCTGCATCTAAGGCAGGAATAATAGGATTTACAAAGAGTTTAGCTAAAGAGGTTGCAAGCAGAAACATATTAGTTAATGCAGTTGCACCAGGTTTTATAGATACAAATATGACTAGTGTTTTATCTGATAGCGTAAAAGAAAATATATATGCACAAATACCATTAAGAAGAATGGGATCACCAAAAGAAGTTGCAAAAGTAGTTAAATTTTTAGCAGGTGATGATAGTTCATATGTTACTGGGCAAGTTATACATATAGATGGTGGTATGTTAATGTAATTTAAAAAATAAGCAACATATTTTAATTAAAATATATAAATCGAAGGAGAGAAATCATGAAAAGGGTAGTTGTAACAGGATTAGGAGCAATAACTCCAATTGGAAATAATGTAGAAGAGTTTTGGAATGGCATAAAAGCAGGAGTTTGTGGCATTGATGAAATTAAAAATTTTGATACTACAAATTTTAAAGTAAAATTAGCCGGCGAAGTTAAAAACTATAATGAAGAAGATTATTTTGATAGAAAAGAAGCAAGAAGATTAGATAAGTTTACTCAATATGCTATAATAGCTTCAAGAGAAGCGGTAAAGGATGCTAATATAAATATAGACGAAATAGATGCAAATAGATTTGGTGTTATTATAGGTTCTGGTATAGGCGGTTCAAAAACAATAGAAGATAATGCTAAAATTTTAAGCGAAAAAGGTCCAGATAGGGTATCACCAATGTACATTCCTATGGCTATAAGCAATATGGCTGCAGGAAATGTTGCTATAGATATTGGTGCAAAAGGTGAATCTTTTGCAATGGTAACTGCTTGTGCATCTTCTACACATTCAATAGGCGAGGCATTTAGATTAATAAGACATGGTTACCAAGATATAATGATAGCAGGAGGAACTGAAGCTGGAATAACACCATTAGGAGTTGCAGGATTTACCAATATAAAAGCACTTTCTCAATCAACAGATAGATTAAGAGCAAGTATTCCATTCGATAAAGAGAGAAACGGATTTGTAATGGGAGAAGGTTCTGGTGTAGTTATCTTAGAAGAATTAGAACATGCATTAAAGAGAAATGCAAAAATATATGCAGAAATAGTTGGATATGCGGCAACATCAGATGCATACCATATTACATCACCTGCTCCTGGAGGTGTTGGTGGTGCAAAAGCTATGGAATTAGCAATTAAAGATGCAAATATAGAACCAAAAGATATAGATTATATTAATGCACATGGTACATCTACTCCATTAAATGATTCTTCTGAAACAAGTGCAATAAAATTAGCATTAGGCGAAGCAGCAAAAACTGTAATGGTAAGTTCTACAAAGGGAAATACAGGTCATTTATTAGGCGCTGCAGGTGCAGTAGAAGCAATCGTTTGTGTAAAAGCAATTCAAGACGGATTTGTTCCAGCAACAATAGGATATAAAGTTCCAGATGAAGAATGTGATTTAGATGTTGTACCAAATACAGGTAGACAAGTAAATATAAATTATGCAATGTCAAACTCTTTGGGATTTGGTGGACACAATAGTTCTGTAATATTTAAAAAATATAATAAATAAAAATTATAAGGGGGTTTATAAAATGGACTATAAAGAAATTAAAAGACTTATGGACGATATGGGAGAATCAAAGCTTACAGCGTTAGACATAGAATTTCCAGATGGAATAAAAATTAGTATGAAAAAAGAAAACAATGAAAAATCAGACGAAACATCAACACCAACAGCACAAGTTAATGTAAATACACAGAATCAAACAACGATACAACCAGAATCAAAGGAGTATAAAACAATTAAATCTCCAATGGTAGGAATTTTTTATAGCAAATCTTCTCCAACGGCAAAGGCATACGTTGAAGTGGGATCTAAAGTAAAAAAAGGAGATATAGTTTGCATAATAGAAGCTATGAAATTAATGAACGAAATAGAAGCAGATGTTGATGGAGAAATCGTTGAAATATGTGCTAATGATGGAGATACAGTAGATTACGGAAAGGTTTTATTTAAAATAAAATAGAGAAAGACATCTGGTAATATGTCAAGATAAATTTTAAAAATATTTAAATTTTTTTTAGTACATTGATAATGAAAAGA
>CANRED010000007.1 GCA_947629555.1 uncultured Clostridia bacterium
ACTTAATTATATATGATTTGAATCACTTATTCAATTTTTATAACTTTGTTTCACATCAATTGTAATACAACAATTTTCGGTTTTAATTGTTATTTTTTGGCTATTCTTATTTCTTTTATTGTACCATTATCATATTTAAGTATATATTCTATTTCATATATTGTATTAGAATTTTCATCTAATTGTTTTATCCACCAATCATTGTCTCTTCCTAATGTGCTATTGCCATTTATATTTACATTTATCCCATCTACAGATTTTCTTTCATTATAATCTTTTGCTAAATTTGTAATTGTTAATACATCTTGTATAGTTAGTTGTTTATCTTCATATTTTTCAAATTTGGTATTATATTGCACTAACGATTGATTAATTTTGTTTTGTTCATTTTCATAAGCAATTTGTGAGTAATAGGTAAACAAATATGCTCCAATCGATAAAATAAGCACTGCTATAAGTACTGTTGCCGCAATAATTAATGCTTTTGATGCATTTTCCATGTTACTCCTCCATTATTTTAAGTTTGATGTATCTACTTCTTCAAAAAACATATAATTTATTCTTCCTTCACTATCATACTTTACGTCACTGCATTTAAAAATTCTTGACTTAAACTCTGAACCTCCTGCAACTATTTGTGTATATTCTTGATACTTCTGTCCTTTATTCATTCCATATCTGCCTTGAGTTGTCTTGGTTTCAACTTCTTTTATAAAATTTTTTATATCTTTTGAATTACGACTTAATGAATAAGTACCTTTTTGTAGTACTATTCTATACTCTGAATCTTTTATTTGCTCTATTTGTCCATCTTTTTCTCCCCCATAATAACGTCTATAAGTTGTTTCTGATTCTTCCACGGGAGTTAATAAATCAAATTCAATATTTATGTACATTGATTCAAAATTTGAAGTTACTCCATACTTTTCATTATTATCAATCGCTTTATTCAAAACTGAAACTAAATCTGTTCCATAAAGTGAATCTCTATCATAAGATTCATATTGTTGATTAAAAGCTGTTTGGTTTTTTACCTCATCTAATTCTTGTTGTTTTTGAGGAATTATTCCCCATATTGAAGATGCATATATTAGTGTTGCAATTACCATTATCGCTATTAATATTCCTCCTGCCATAACGAGTGCCTTTGAAGCGTTTTCCATATATGTACCTCCTTTTATGAATTAATATATTACATCATTTTTTGCATTGAATCAAATGATGATGTCATACTTGATAATCCTATTACTACCAAAGGTATTATTAGATAACCTACAAATAAGCAAACCATTGGAGCAAATCCAATACCTTTTCCTATAAGTCCTTTTTTAGATATTAATCTTTCATTTGATTCCTTTCTCTTTTCTTGATAATATGCTCTTTCTGTATCTAGCTCATCAAAAGCATCTGCTATTGGTATTTTTTCTACAGCTGCTTGTAAACTTTCAACTATTTGCTCCATTTGTTTAAATGATATATCATTTTTCAATTCTTCTAATGCTTCCCATGCACCACTCTCATAGTTATTTAGGCATTTAGATATTGGCTCTCTAAAAATGTTTGAATACCTTTCCATCCACTCTAGTATCATTTCTACGTTTACTCTCTCTATTTTCATAAGCATCATTATTATTGTGTGGAATTGCATTACTTCGTTTTCCATCTCAAGTTGTCTCATTTTTTTCTGGAATATTAATAACCACATTGGAACATAATATCCAATTACTGCAAATAACAAAGCCATTAGCATTTCAAACCATTGTAAGGATTCACTATTTACTATTGTTAATTTTTTAAATATTCTTTCTGCTGCTTCTGAAATTTCATCACTAGTTTTATTTCTATATTCAGTTGAATATTGTAAATCTTGTTCTATTTTTTCCTTTGTTATTTTAGGTTTACCTTTATACATATCTAAGTACACGTTATCTGACAATGTTATTTCCATTCCAGATTTAACAGCTGACTCTGACGCAGTTATTAAATTATAATCAGTTGTTGGCTGTTCATAAACATAATTTACAGCTACTTTATGTATTTGTCCAAACAAAAATAATGATACAAAGAATGTTAATACACATACTACTATTCTATTTATATATAAGGTTTCCATTTTTTGATTTGATGCAGCATCTTTTAGTAATTGTATATTCTTTCTATATTCTTTCGTTCTTTGTTTTGGTATAAATAAGTCTACTACTTTTTTTACTAACGGATTTTTGTATAATTTTACTTGCCAAGTTTGATTTGGATCTTTATATGAATCTTTTATACTACCATTATCCTTTATTTTTCTAATTAATATGTAACAAATAACTGTTAAAAGTATTAATGCTATTTGTGCTATTAATCCACCTTTTCCACTGTAGAAATTAGCCGTAAAAGAAAAATTAGTTAAGCACCAATTTTTCAATGGCTCTATACATATTACTGGAAGAGCAGCAATTAATGATAAACTTTGAAATACATAGTCTAATTTATCTCTTTTTAAAATTTCTAGTTGCATTTCTTGTGTTATATTATTCAAATTTTTTAAATATAAAGAACCTGTATCTACTTTTCTATCTCCAAATTCTCTTGTTAAATATGATATTCCAGCGAATTCTTTTAAGTAACTGTTTGGAGCAACATCATAATACTTTTCTAACTCATCTTCCGGATCATCAGATTGCAATATTTCATAAATTTTTTCTGCTTGTCTAGATACTTCTAATTCATCATTTTGTGCAGCTTGATATATTGCCTCTTCTACCATGTTGTATTCATGATAAGCATGTCTTACTTCAGCAAAAAAATCTATCTGCTGTTTTAATAATTTTGTGTCTATTTTATCAACCATACCACTCATTCTTGACTCTATTAATATAACCTCAAAAAATAGCAATATTGTCATAAGTAAAAAATTTTGTTTTGTTGTTAAAATTATCGCAATTGTTAAAGGTATAACTATAGCCATACCTTTGGTAATAATTTTAGATGTTTGAATTCTCGTTGTATATTCATCATCTAAATTTATTATTTCTAGCCTTCTTCTCATCTTGTTTACATATCTATTTAAAAAAGGTATTTTTTTATAATATAAATACAATTTTTGATATGTAAGGTCTGATTTATTTCCTTTTCCCTTTGTTCCTTCCTTTATTTGATGTATACTTGTTGCTTGCTTCTTTGCTTTTTTAGAAATTATTACATAGGCAATAACTATTAATATAAACAATGCTCCGACTTATGAGCATTAAGGTTTTTATAAATTGGTCTGACATGAATAGTATGACACCTCTTTTCTGGTCTTTAGTATACTTATAGCTTAATTGTTAACTCTTGGTTTTCTTCCTCTTTTTTTAATTAGTTCTGAATTTGCTGTTGCTTTTGATTGTGATTTTACTTCTTCTTCATCATATAACATTGTAGCCTTTAAAGCTTCTTTTCCCCAATGCTTTTCTATAAATCTGTTAAAATCTTCTGCATCAGTATCATCCATATTTGCTCTCATTTCTCTTAAGTTGTAATCAGATATTTTATTTGTTATAACATACGTTCCATCAACATATTCCATTATGTTGACATATTTATATAATTCTTTGTTTGTTACTTTTGTAAAATATTGTGTTGCATTATCCATGAACTTGTCTATTTTTCCTTCTAGTGTTTTTTCTTTTCTATGGTCAAATGTATATTCATTTTTATCTTCTACTGGTATACATTCTGTTACTCTTTCTATGTATCTTCTACCTCTAAAGTCTTTTACTAAGTGTATATTGAAATTTAAAACTCCAACAACTTGTTCTTCTGCTGTTTTTTCATTGTTAAACATACCTGTTTTTAATAATGAGTTTCTTAATGACATTACTAAGTTTGGAAATGTTTTAGCATGGTGAGTAAATAATGTGAATTTACTTGCAACTTGAGCTGCTTGTATCATCCATGCAGCAACGGGGTCTGTAGCAACCTCTCCGATTATGTTAACAGAACCGTCAGTTTTCTTTTGAACGTCAAGTCCCATTTGTCCTGATATTGTTTCTGTTTCTCTAAATGATAATATATTTCTTGTTGGATATATTTTTCTTAAATGCAACTCGAATGCTGTTTCTTGAACCCTTATGTTCATTGTTTCATATATATTTTCTATCATACCCATAAGCATTGTTGTTTTTCCGAGAACCTTGTTCTCCTGTAAGTGCTGTAATTCTTGCTCCTTTTACAAGGAATTTTAATAAATCTATTGCATCTTCTTTTCCTGGTATTGTTATTAATTGCTCTAATGTTGCCCTCTTTACATCGAATTTTCTTACGAAAAATGCCCATGTTTCTGAAAAGCTTGGTCTTACAACAACAACACGAGATCCATCTTTCATTTCATTAATTTTAAATCCATTTGTATCAGATAATTGTCCTGGATTGTTGTATTTGTATATATTTTGACATACTCTTTTTAATTCTGCCTCTGTATTAAATGATAAGAATGCTAGCCTTATAGATTTTCCTTGGAAAAATATCCATATTGCATCACATGCACGTGGCACTTTTCTTTCTGTTATTTGTGTTAAATAATCTCCATCAGTTTGCGCAACTTGACTCAAAAATGACTCTGGAAGACCAGATACTCCACCAGATACGCCATCTATGTTCATATCTCTTACTTCATCTATGCTACTATAGCCCTTATAATGTTGATAAATTCTTTGTGTTATAACATTTAACTTATCTTCTAAAGATAATACAAAATTTTCTTTTTCATATATATTACTAATTTCCTCTTCTGTAATAACGTAAGATGGTTTTGATTCTCCGGAAATATATTTTAATACTGCTAAATCATATTTTTTTATAATTTGTGTTAATGCCTCATAACCAAATTCTTTTTTATACATATATAATAAAATATCAAATTTATCTTGAGAAGTTAATAAAGATGGTACATCAAAAGGTATTGCTCTAGATATGTTTGTTTCATCAACTCCGTATTCTTTTAACAATAAATCATATATAATTTCTTTTACATATTTTTTATCATTAACATCTCCATACGTACAGCCTTTTAAAGCTTTCTTTAACTCATACTTTTTGCTTTTTCTTCTTTTTAATTCTTCTTCTGAAAGTCCTATATCGTATAAGTTTACCTTTGTTATTTCATCTATTCTCTTTTTTACAAACTCTGTCATTTTTTCTAATGAATATGTTTGATCATCCTTTGTAAATTTTTCTTCTTCAGCTTGGCTTTGTCTTTGCTTTATAAAGTATCTAACAAGTACATATGCTATTATTATAACTAATAACGTTAATAACATGTTACTCAAATTCATATCTTTTGTGCCCTCCCTTTTGATTGATAATATTTTGTTCATATTTTTTATTTATTAAAATTTAGTAATTTAAAAAATTATTTTTTAATTCATTTACTTTTGATATTATTTTTTCTGATGTCTTTTTTATTTCTTGTATAAATATCATATTTCTGTCTGTAGAACTTATTTTTCTAAATCTTAAAAAGAAATCTGCAACTTTTCCTTCATTGCAAGCTTCGAAAAATAAAGTACTATATGGTACAACAAATATTTCGTCTTTATATCCTAAAGTTCTTGCAATGTTTTTTGCGTTATATTTTGAAAATTTATCATATCTTCCAATTAAAAACATAACGTTATCTTTTTTAAATATATCATTTTCTTCTTTTAGCCATTTTAAATCATTTATCATCTTTAATCTTTGCGTTATATTTACTACAATTATATCTGATATTTTTAAAACTTCTTTTATGTAGTCTTTTGTTAACCCTTTATTTAGGTCTACAAATACGTAATCATAAAATTGATTTGCTGCTTGAATTACATCTTTATATGATTCTCTAACTTTTTTATATTCGTCTTCATCTTCTTCTGTAGAGCCTTGTAAAACTTCTAATCTATTTCCAGGAAACACTAATCTTGTATAATTTGATACAGCTTCTGGAGTTAATTTATTGCTTATTGCAAGATTAACTAATCCATCTATTCCTGATGATATGTCTCTTTTACCACCTGCAATTTGTTTTAATAATCTTTCATCTTTAGGTTCCCAATAGCATCTTTCTAGTGTATCATCATTATGAATTGTTGAAATCATTAGTATTTTATAATTATGTTCTATTGCCATCTGTGTTGCAATTGCTGTCATTGAAAAAGTTTTTGCTGTTTCTTCTTTTTCGTTACTCCAAAATGTAATTATTGCCATTTTATTTCTTCCCTTCTTCTTTGGTTTTTATAGTCCCTTTTCCATAATTTTGTATACCTTCTTCAAATCATACATACTAACTCCTGTAATTTCTTTTGCTAATGCAGAAAATCCGTCTAAATAAGTATCTGATAAATTTTTAAATTTAATTTTTGACACTCTTTGATTTTCTATAATAGCACTCATATCTCCTTGCTCTAGTGGAAAATAGATTATTTCATCATCCCATACTATTTTGTAATTAGATGACAAAAAGTCTAAATAATCATTTTCTTCCGGATCTCCATTTCGTGAAAATAAAACTTTCTTCATCTTAATGGTTTCTTTTAATCCACCTAAGATTTCTAATCCTTTTTTTAATGAAAATAAATCAAATGATGTTACAAAATAATTTATTGTAGCTTCTCTCATTTCGAAATTATCAAACACCGTACTAGAATCTATATCTATTAGGGCAATATCATACGAACTTTCTATTTCTTCTATGCCTAAATAATCTTCAATATCTGTAAAATTTTGGAACCCTACTGCAACATCAAAATCTTCATATTGAGTTACATAAGATTTTGTTGGATTTATTACTGGAACAATGTATTTTGCCTTTTGATTAAGGGTAGAATCTATTACCATTACTCTTTTTCCTAAAACAGTAAGTATTTTTGCTATATAAATTATAAAATCTGTTTTATCATAAACTCCTACAAAGCCAATCTTTTCCATGAAAGTTCCTCCATTTTTCTATTCTACGCCATATAAAAACTCTTCTCTTGCTTCTTTTGCTTTTTCTCTTGCTTCTATCATTTGAGCTTCTATATTTTCTAGTGATTCTTCTGAATATTTATTTAATTCTGTTTGTATATTTTCTCTTATATCTTGATTATCGTTGTATCTTTGTATTAAAGTAGATTTTGCTTGGTTTACTATATTAGCATCTTTATTTATCAATGATATTACTTCTGCAGATGGTACATATGTTATAGTTGCAGCATCTTGAATTCCTGGCTCTACATATTTTGCTATGTATAAATTTGATGCTGGTGATAAATAAGATTCTACTATTGCATTACTCATTAGCAATATTTCTTCTTCTGTCATTTGTAACCAAATAGTTTCATCTGTAATATCTTTTACCTCTTTATGTGATACTACTATGTAATCTTGTCCATTAGGCATTAACAATCTTATATCAACATATTCTCCTAAATCTAATTGTATCGGTAATTGTAACATATTATATTCTTGTATTCTTTCACTACTTTGTAATTCCTCTTCATATAACATATTTTCACTTAATATTGTACCTGCGTCTAAATCAATTTTTGCTCTGAATCCGTCATAATCAAAAAGTTTGTCTGTCCATTCCTCTTCGCCCTTTTTATTTGTAATTTTAGTTTTTGATGCGACAGCTCCAGATGGTACTGCTTCTGTATTTACTAATACACTAGTTACTTTACTACTATCAATTTCTTCTCCAGATTTTACAGCCGTTTTTAGTCTATATACATATGTTTGTTCTGCTTGTTGTTCTGCTTCTTTCTTATTGTTATTTCTCATTAGCATAAACATTATTACCATTGCTATTGCCGCAATTATTAACATTACTAGCATTCCTGTAAGAAATGCGTTCCTTGATTTTTTTTGCATTGGATTAGATGCCATATTTGTTTCCTCCTTAAATATACTTCTTCTTTTGATTACATTTTATTATACAATTTACTTTATTATACAATATTTTTCATTGTAAAAACAGTAATACTGTCAAATATAATATAAAAATAATATAATTGTAATATGTTTGTAATGTTATTGTAATATTTGTTCTATTGCTTCAGCCACTCCATCTGAATTATGATCAGCTATAGTTATTTTCCCGATGTTTTTAGCAGCTAAAGCACTATTCCCCATTGCGAAGCCTATTGCTGCATTTTCTATCATCTCTTTATCATTAATATTATCTCCTATTGCCACTATTTGGTTTTTTCTTATCCCCATTTTTTTACTTATCTTCTTTATTGCAGACCATTTATTAATATTTTTTCTTGTTATTTCAGTATAATAATATTGTAGTATTATTTCTTCATCATTTATTTTTAATACTTTTTTAGTTGAGTGTTCTACTTCTATAACATCTACTTTTTTTACTTGTTTCAATTTCTTTATTATATTATTAAATATACTTTGATCAGCGTCTTGTATAGAAATTTTTAAATATTTTTCTCTATTACTTGATTGCACATATTCATATAGATTTGGTATTACATTTATAGCCGTTTTTTTATCTTCAGGTTTCATTAAATTTTCACTATAATATACCAATGGACTATAATTTAAAGATTTTGTTAATATACTTGATTTAGTATGTAAACTATAAAATATGCTATTTTCCTCACATATCTTTAATATTTTTAATACATCTTCTTTTTTTATTGATTTATCATATATGTCTTTATTTTTTTGTATATCGTAAGCCAAAGCTCCATTCCCGGCAATTAAATATTTGTTTGAATTTATTTCTAATGCAAAATTTTTTACAGAATCCTTAGATCTACCTGATGCTAATATTACTTCTATACCATTTTCTTGTGCCTTTTTTATTGCATTTTTGTTTTTTTCACTTATTAATCCTTTTGAATTTAATAATGTTCCATCTAAATCAATCGCAACTAATTTATACATAATATACCTCTTTTTTGTAAATAATATGTTCATTATATCATTATTACTTTTTTTTACAATATGTTACAAAATTTTTTTACAAAAATTTCTAGTTTAAAAAAATATTAATTGCACATTCTATATATTGAAAAAGCACAAAGTTGTTTTTTCAGTATATAGATAATATTTCATATCCTAGGAGGTGAAACAAAAATGGCAAATACAAGTAGTAACAGAAAATTAGTTCCAGAAGCTATGGATTCTTTAGATAGATTCAAATATGAAGTAGCTAGTGAAGTTGGTGTTAACTTAAAAAATGGTTACAATGGTGATATATCATCTAGAGACGCTGGTAGAATAGGTGGTAACATGGTTAAGAAAATGATCCAACAAGCTGAAAATTCTATGATAGGTAAATAAGTTAATTTACTAGAATATTAGTTATAGGCAGGATAATTTAAGGTTTTTGTTTTTATGAATACATAAAGGCAGGAACTTTAGTTCCTGCCTTTTATTTAATTATTATTTTTTTGTTTTTAATTTGCTCATTGCCAATACCATATTAACAATACTTATAAATATTAATATCTCTATTATATATGTATTATCTCCTGTTTGAGGTAATCTTTCTGAAGAAATATTTGTATTGTTTTCTTTTCTTGGTATTTCTGAATTATTGTCTGCTTTACTATTGCTTGGATTTTTATTATTTTGTGTGTTTTCATTTTTATTTGTATCATCTTTATTAATTACATCATCATTCTTACTACTGTCATTAATTACATCATCATCTTTATTATTGTCATCATTAACATTAAAATTGTTATCACTATCTGTATCATTCTGTTTTTCTTCTAAAATCGTAACACTACCTACATAATTTGCACCTAAATTTTCTTCCCAAATATTAGGATTTGCTAATTGAATACATTTATAATTATTATCTGTACTCATGTTACCGTTTTGTGAAATTCTTAAATATACATTCCATTTACCTAAATCTATATTTTCTGGTAATGAAACTTGTATATCGACATTAGTAATCTCTTTTGTATTCCATGTTGTAGCATCTATATTAGTTGGTATCTCATAAGTTTTTCCATCTTTTTCTAACACTATTGATACTATTTTATCATTAATTAGATTTGCAAAACCTACATTTTCAATTTGTAATTTTAGTTTTAAAGTATCATTTGCTGGTACATTATCTACAAGTTCTGATTTTCTTAAAACAAATCTATAGCCTAAGTGGTTTGCTATATATGTATATCCAGTTTGTCCTACATACAGTTTATCTTCTCCATTGTAAATTTCTTCTTTCCATGCTTTAATTACCTTATCATTCCATTCTGAATTTAAATATGTTGTATGAGTTCTAAAAGCTTCTTTTGACATATATTCTATTGTATTTAATGGAGTTTTACTAGCATAGTTTGCAACTACTTCTCCTCCATAAAATGTGTGCATTGCTTGTTTTTCTAACCATGAAATTTCTATTTCTCTGTTTGCAAAGGTTCCTAAATCACTTTCAGAACCTAAGTAACCATCATTGAATAGTCCTACTCTATATGCATCTGTTCCTTTTTGTGTAATATTTTCATTTAAAGTTTTTCTATCAATTCCAAGCCATTTTGCATAATAGTTTGGAGTTCTAACTCCTATTTTTATTGTTTCTGGTACTGTATCTAACATTACATCTATACCTTTACTAACATTGTCTGTGCTAGATACTTTGCTTGTATGCATTTCTCCCCATGGTCCAAAAAAGCCTAATTCTACATAAGTAAGTACATCTTTATTTTTTTCAAATATTGGCTTTAATTGTGAAATATGTTTTAATATCATATCTAAAGAAGGTTCTAAATTAGCCTTCCCATTAAATCCATCATAAGCAAATCTTATAATAACACTTCCGCCATTATTTCTTATATTTGCAAAAGTTTGATCTAATGCATTTAATGCATCTTCTGTAAATTCTAAATCTTCCACTCCATTAACAGCTTTAGAAAAATTACCAATATCAACCCTTAAATGTACTAAATTTGCACGAGAATTAGTTGCTTTACTTCCTGTTGGCATTAATTTAAGAAATGCTGTACTATAAAATCCTTTCTCTGGATTTTTTATGTTATTTACTGTTTCGGTATAATCAATATTTTCCATAACTGTATATTTTGAATTTTCAACTGCTTGCGTATATGTGCATTGTGCTAATACTATTAATATAAATATGTTTATTAAAATTAATTTTTTGACTATTTGCTTCATTTTTTCTCCTTTCATAGAACTATACATAATTATACCATGTATTTCCACAAAATGTAAATAGGTAGACATAAAATAATGCAATTAGGGACGTGTCAAAAAAAACATCATGCTGTTTTTTGACACGTCCCTAAAATGTTACATTTTTATTATTCTTCTGTTGCTTCGTCTATTAATTCTCTTATTTTTTTGAATTGTTCATTAACATTTTCTACACAATGTATGTTTATACCATTCATTGTATTTCCTTTGCTTCCATATCCGCTTGATGCATTAGTGAATAATCTTATTGTTCCTATTTTAAATGCTCTTTCTAAAATATTTTGATGCATTGTTACTTCTCTTATATATCTATATTTTAACTCTTTTTCTTCTTTATTTAAAAATCCATCTTTATATTGAACTTTTGTATTATAAAAATTATATTCTAGATTTTTATATTGTATATTTTCAAAGAATAATTTTATTAATATTATTACTACAGCAACACCAACTACCATGCCAACGAATTCTGGTATTTCATCAATTGCTTCTCCTAAGCTATATCCAAATATTATTAATATTATTAATGCTGCATAAGCACAATTTGTTAATAATTTATATCCCCATTTAAAACTTGGTTTTATTTGATATTTTACAGTATTATCTTCAACTTTTTTCTCTTTTGGTTTTTGTTCACCATCTATACTCGCTCCACATTTATTGCAAAATTTTGCGTCATCTGCTAATTCATTTCCACAATTTTTACAAAACATTTTTTATCCTCCTCATTACTCACCAATTATTTCTCTTATTTTATTATAAACTTCCTTTGGATTTTCTACATTCATTATTCTTATTCCATTTAAAAATCCACTTTCTGCGTTTGTATATAATATTATATTACCTAATTTAAATGCTCTTTGGATAAATCCTTGTGTCATAGATGCTTCTCTAATGTATTTATACTTTACTTCTTTTTCAGATATGTTTAAGAAACTATCTCTATATATAACTTTTGTTTTATAAAAATTATATGTAAAGCACTTATATTGTTTCTTTGTAATTAAAGCAGATATTGCTATAATTACAACAAATACAGCAACTATAACTAATAGTATAGGTAAAAATATTTCTATTGCATCTTCAGCCATAAGCATTGGTATAGCCATAAATAATACGCAAAATAATAATGCTATCAATCCTGGCAAAATATTATATAAAGTAAATTTAGGTTTTACAGTTAATAAAATTTCTGTATCTTGTTCTTTTGAAATTGTTCTTTCTACTTTTTTTCCTGTTTGTGGTGCACCACAATTACTGCAAAATTCAGATCCGTCGCTTAATTCTTTTCCACAATTTGCGCAAAACATAATTTTTAGTTACCTCCTTTTAATTTTTTAACTATATCATTATACAATATGCTACAAAATTTTACAATATTTTTAATTGTTTTTTATTAATATATTTTATGCTATATTTTAATAGGAATATGCATATTTCTATTAAAAGAATAAGGCAGAATAAAAATTCCACCTTATTTTTTATTATTATTAATATTAATATTCTTTTATTAATTATACAATTTTTCTTTCTACGTATTTAGATGTCATTAAATTTAATACTCCTGAATAATTAAGTTTAAAAGTTATTTCATCTCCTACTTTATATTGATTTTTACTATCTGTTACATCTAATATTATATGGTCACTGCTTCCACCCAATTTAAGTATTTCAGCATCTTGTGGAATTAATCCACCTAAATTAATATCTTGCTTTCCTAATCCAATTATTGCCCTTTTTCTAATACCTCTATCAACAAATGTAGGGATATTTCCAAACGAATCTACGTAGTGCTTTCCTCTAGGTATAGATGGCTTTTCTTTTAATTCAATTATTTGAGTTTTTAGAATAAAATTATCTCTTTTAAATTCTAATATAGGTTCTTCAAAGCAGGGGATATTACCTAAAAATATTGATTCTCCCAATCTTAAATTATTGATTCTTTCTGGTAATTCTCCATTTACCAACATTTTATATGAACTTGAATTTCCACCAGATATTAATTCAAATTTAAAATTAAATCTTTTTTCTAAGTCTTCTGCTACACTTATTAATTCATTCATATTTTCTATTGTTGGAATAGTTGCACCATAGCAACTTAAATTTGCTCCTAATCCATATATTTTTATATTAGATAGTTTTAAAATTTCTTCTATTATTGTTTCTAATTCTTCTTTTGAACAACCTTCTCTTAAATCTCCTAATTCATACATTAGTATAATTTTATGAATTTTGTTTTGCTTTTTTGCTTCCTCATTTAATGCTTTTATTACTGATAATTCACTATTTAAACTAACATCACTATATTTTATAACTTCTTCTACTTCACAAAACATTGGTATTCTTATTAGCCATTTTTCTGCTTTTATATCTTTATAAGCCATTAAATTTTGTATTCTTGATTCACCTATACAATCAATTCCACTATCTACTAATGCTTTAACAATTTCTTTATTATCTGCTAATACTTTTGTTATTAAGCAATAATTTTTTCCATTTTTTTTGCAGATTTCTTTCATAGTTTTAGCATTTTCTATAATTCCTCTTAAATTTATTTCAACTTTAGGATACACTTTCTTATTCTTCCTTTCTCTTGTTTTCAATAAATTTTTTTATACATTCCATTGATTTCATTTCTATTTCAAATTGTTCTTTGCTTATGCTTTCTTCTACTTTTTCTCCTTTATTTTCCATAGCAGTTTTTATAATTTTTTCTGTATACCATGGATTTTTTACAAGAACTGGTCCTAATGCATTTGTAAATATTACATTTTTATATTTTGCACCTTCTGTTTGTTCATAATTATTACCCATTCCATATATTACTTTTCCTAATGCAATGTCTGAATTTAATTTTGTATCTATTAATTGTATTTGATTTGCCATAATTTCTAAATTTTCATTTTCTTTTAATGTAAAATGCAAATCATTACCATATACGTTCTCTCTTTCAATGCATTGCATATCTAATATTCCAAGCCCTTCAAACTTAGTTCCATCTTTTCTTAACGTTTCTTTTGCCATAATAGAGCCTGTTGCACCTATTAATATTATAAATTTTCCTTCTTCTATATATTCTTTTAATTCTCGTTCTTGACTATTTAATGCATGTATAATATTAGGCATTACTTTTATTTCTCCAACATTAAATAGAATTATATCTGTGTTTTTAAAATCTATTTTATCTTTATAATTTTCTATTTTTTTTACATTTGTTTCTAATCCTAATAATTTTGCTATTCTTTCTATTGCAAATAAATTTCCTCTATCTCCATGCAAATTTAATATATCTGGATATGCCCAAACTACGTTTAACATTTATTTATCCTCCTAACTTTTAGTTGTTTGCATTTTTTTCATGTATCTCTCTAATGCCTCATAGGCATGTAACCATGTTATTAAATAAACATTTTTAGTATCATATTTATCTAGTTCATTTAATACATCTTCGATTTCTTCTGTAGGCAATACCTCTATCTTGTCCTTTTCTACCCCCGCATATACTAATATGTTTGCGCTATCATATGCGACAGCTTCTGAAAAGCATATATATTTATCTATATTAGAATTTATTAATTCGTCATAGTCACAATCGAATCCATAAAATGTATTTGTGTAATATGGTTTAAAATCTTTTAACTCTTCTAATCCTATTGCCAATATTTTATTTGATTTATCTTGTGCTACATAATCTAATGCAGATTGTAAAGTTTCAGGATTCTCTTGTTTTATACGTATATATTTTATTTCTTTATCTTTATATTTTATAGTTTCTAATCTTCCACCTATATTTTTGAATGTTGTAAATGATTCTTGTATTTTTTCTTCCGGAATTTTAAATCTCTTGCATATTGCAATACATAAAGCATAATTATATAGGAAAAATGGTTGCGTATAATTCATCGTATATTTTATGTGATCACATTCAAATGTATTTTCTTCGTAATTAATATTTTTTGCAAAAAATTCTATATTATTTTCACTTTTGAACCCACAGTTTGTGCATTTAAATTTTCCAACATTATCTATATTATAGTATTTGAATTTTATTTTATTATTGCATTTTGGACAAGGTAAAGTTACGTCATAAAATCCGTTCTTTTCAAAGGATTTATCATTTTTTTCTATTCCATAATATACTACCTTTCCTGCAAAATCTTCAAAAGATTTTGCTCTTGGTTCTTCATTATTCACATATACTGTTATATCTTTATTTATTACCTCTTTAATTTTTTGATATATGAAATCTGGTTCACCATTTCTTTGTACTTGGTCTTTTTGTAAATTTGTTATACATATATTTTTTGCTGGTAATTGTTCATAAATCTTTTTTAAATATCTTTCGTCTGTTTCAAATATCATGTATTCTGTTTTTATTTTTCCTGTTATCGTAGAATTTTTAATCATTGCAGTAGCAATACCAGTAATTAAATTGGCACCTTCTATGTTTGTTGTAACTGTTTTTCCTGCAGTTTTTAAAGCATTTATTATCATATTATTTGTTGTTGATTTTCCATTTGTTCCTGTAATAAATACAACTTTATCATAGTCTATTTTTTTGAAATTCTTTATAAAATTTTTGCATATTTTATATGCATATCTTCCAGAAAGATTTGTACCTCTATCTTTTGAAATTATATTTACTGTGAATGCTACTAATTTTCCTATTATTAATGCTACATGAAATTTTATCTTTTCCATTTTACACCTCTTATATTTAAACAAAGGGCATCATCCGGTATTCCTATGAAGGCAAGTTGCTTGTTATAAGCAACAAATACACCGATGAAGCCCTATAAATTTCATATTTAATTAATTTTTATGCTTCTGGTTCAACAACGCCATAGTTTTTACCATCTTTTATTCTATATATTACATTTACCTTATTTGTTTCTATATTTATGAATGGTAAAAATATATTCGCTGGTTTTTCTTGTAATTTTAATTTTGCATCTTCTGCTGTCATTGGCTTTATTTCATAATATAGTGTTTTAATTATTTCGTTTTCGATTTCAGTTTGTTTGTTTTCTGTTCCCATTATTTCCATTTGCTTTATTGAACCATCCTTGTTTGCTTTATCTTTCTGTGTTTTCCATTTTCTAATTTGTCCTTCTAATATGTCTATATCTTTATCTATAGATGCATATAAATCTTTGTGTGCAGTAACTGCTCTATATGTATTTGAATTTACTTTTACTGATATTTCTGCTATTTGCTCAGATTTTTCTGTTTTAATTGTAACATTTGTATCAAGTTCATCATCAAAATATTTTTCTATTCTTTCTAATTTTTTATCAACATAATCTTTTATTGCTTCTGTTGCTTTTAATTCTTTTCCTGTTATTTTTGTACTCATAACTAATTCTCCCTTCAATATTTTTCTCTATTATATATTAACTTATTATTTTTTTCAAACCTTTTTTGTATATTTTTTGTTTTTTAATTAATTTTTTATTTATTTATCTTAAAATATACTTTAAAATTTATATTCCTTCTCTAATTTTTCTGTTAAATATAATTTTGATACAATTTCAAGTTCTCTTTTTGCCTCATCATTTATTTCAAAACTATATATTTTTTTTGCATCTGCTAATACTATATACCTTATTGCATCTTTTGTTGTTTCTGATATTTTTATAGCACCTTTGTCTTGCTTACCACAACTTGTACATTTAAAACCATTATCCGATAAACTAAAATAAGAAAATTCTTCATTTTGCCCACATATACTACATTTATCTATGTTAGGTCTAAATCCTATTATTGACATTAATCTTATTCTAAATATTGATATTATTAAATCTAAATCTTTTTCTGATTTTGATATTACATAAAGAGTATTTAAAAATAGTTGTAATATTTTATAACTATTTTGATTTTCTGTTGTCACATCATTTATTATTTTTGTAATGTATACAGCATATTTTAACTTATCTAAATCTATTCTTATATCATAAAACATCTCTATACTTTCACATGAGTTTATATTATATGTATTATTTCCTTTGTATAAAATGTATTCTCCAAAACATAAAAATTGGGTACCTGACATAAGGAGACTTCTAGGTCTTCTTGCTCCTTTTGCAGCACACCCAATTTTTCCGCAATCCTGGTGTTAACATTGTTAACATTTTATCAAAATCTCCATTATTATTTTCAGCAATTATTATTCCCTTTGTTTTTACAATTCCCATTTTCTTCAATCCTTATATCGTTTTCTACGTTTTTAAATTGCGTATATTCTAAGAATGTATCTATATTTCCAGTATTTTTAAAGGTATTCCAAGCAATTTGTTTTATCATACAATTCATTCCTCCCAATTTACCTTTAATTTTATCTTTTGTATTTTTTTAATTTTTATACATTTTTAAATATATTAAAATATGTTCTCATTAACGGAACGACGCCCCGGTCTGTTCCCTACAACTTGAACGAGCATTTTCATATTTTTATTGCTTAATTTATTTTGTTGTGTCAAATTTTTTTACTATTGAATCTTGATCTTGCCAATCTTCTTTTACCTTTACCCATAATTTCAAATTTACTTTACTATCTACTATCTTCTCCAATTCTATTCTTGCTGTTTGTCCTATTTTTTTTAGCATTGTTCCATTTTTACCTATTATTATTCCCTTGTGTGAATTTCTTAAGCAATATATTGTAGCTTCTATATCTATTATATCTTCATTTTTTGTAGTTTTCCTATTTACATATTTTTCAGTTTCTACATATATTCCATGTGGTACTTCTTCATTTAAAAACATTAGTGCCTTTTCTCTAATTATTTCTTCTGAAATTTGCCTCATTGTTTGATCTGTATATTCTTCTATATCATAATATGCTGGACCCACTGGCAAAAGTGACACTATTTTATTTAATATCATTTCTACGCCATCTTTTTTTAATGCAGATATTGGTATTATTTCTTCAAAATTATACTCAATACTGTAAATTTTCATCAATTCTAACAATTTTTCTTTTTTTACTAAATCAATTTTATTTATTAATAATATTACTTTGCTCTTTTTTTGTTTTATTTTTTCTAATATTTCACTTTCTGCTTTTCCAATATATGGCTTTGTTGCATCTATTAAAAACAATATTACATCTGCATCTTGTATTGTTTCGTAAGCAGTATTTAACATTACTTCATTTAATTTTGTTCTTGGTTTATGAATTCCGTGGAGTGTCTATGAACACTATTTGAGCATTTTCCCTATTTACTATTCCTTTTATTGCAGTCCTAGTTGTTTGTGTCTTATTCGCCATTATTGCTATTTTTTCTCCAACTAATGCATTTAGTAGTGTAGATTTTCCCACATTTGTTTTTCCTATTATTGAAACAAAACCTGATTTAAAATTTTCCATGTTATTCCTTTCTGTATTGTTATTCTGCAGCCAACGTTACATTGGCATTTATTGGACAAATTTGAACAAATGTATTTCCATCATTAACATCTATTTCATTTCCATTTAAATCTTTGTATATTGTTTTTGATGTTCTATCTGCTTTCTCACATGTTATTTTTATTGCTTTACCATTTGTTATGTAATATCCATTTAATTTTCCTATATTTTTTAATTCTTGACATCCATAAACTCCACCATTTGGTAATGTATAATTTTCTGCAAAAGTTATTATTATATTTTTAGTTGTTATATCGTCACCTGTTGACCAATCTGTTTGTTTTTCACCTTTTGAATATCTTGTATATCTTTTTGTCTCTTCATTATATTTATATTCTACTAAGTTATATGAACTATATGGTATTTTTACGTCTATTGCACTTTGCCCATCTTCTAACATAACTTCATCTGTTGTATATTTTAATACACTTCTTTGATCTGATGTTGTTCTATATCCTTTTTTATTTGCTGATGCCAATAATTGGTCTGTACTTGTTATAGCATTATGTGGTGCAACTCTAGCATTGTTTCTTATAAAAGTTGTACCATCCTCATATAATCCGTTTATATTATTTATTTTATATTCTGATATATCTTCTTGCGCAAATGAACTCCATCCAAAGTGTGCATATATTGCATCATTTTCCATTACATAATCTAGAAAATAATGTCTTGAACTTCTTACTGGTCCTATTTTATCTACATTTACATTTTTAAATAGTGCCATTAATCTTGTTTCTCCGCCTTCTACTATTATTTCATATACCATGTATGCTTTATTTATACCCGCTTGTGGTCTTGCATCTACATTATTATCTATCATTACAGCAATTGGTCTGTCAGTTCCTGTGTAAGTTTGTATAGTTTTTACTTCTTCTACAGGTGTTTGTCCCTCATTAGTTTCACCTGTTATTTCTTGTTTTGCATCATTTTTTGCTTTTGACATTCCTAATGTTACTCCTGCTGCTATTGCAATTAGTAATATTGCAATTATTACAAATATTACTTTTGAACTTCCCTCTTTTTTTCCTTCTCTACTCATATTTTATCCCCCCATAATTTTAATATGTTATCTAGTAATATTTAATTTGCTTAATATGTTCTCTTCTTTTTTTCTCATTTCTTTTTTTTCTTCTTCTTCCATATGGTCATATCCCATTAAGTGATAAAATCCATGAACTACCATATATGACAATTCTCTTATAAAACTATGTCCATATTCTTTTGCTTGCTCTTTTACTCTATCTATTGATATAATAATATCTCCCAATACTTCTTGTATTTGTGTGTTTATTTGTTTTATTTCACTTTTTTCAAACATTGGGAATGATAATACATCTGTTTCTTTGTCTATATTTCTATATTGCTTATTTATACTTTTTATATTTTGTGGTGTAGTTAATATTATATTTACATATAAATTCTTTTCATTTAAGCTTTCCTCTTTAAAGCATGTTTCTAGTACTTTATTAATTGTTTCCTCATATTCTGCATTTTTCTCTATTCCATCATAATTTACTTGTGTTATGTTTTGCAATCTATACCTCCTGTTTTTACATAGCTATTCTATCTTTTATACTTGCTTTTCCTTTGTATTTACAATTTTTTATTGTTTGAGGTTTATTTCTTATAGTTCTCATTGCACCTAGTTCTACTAGTTTATTTTTATAAATATTAATTATCTCTTCATAATTATTTTTACTTTTGCATAAAGCACTTAAATCGTGTTTTATAAATAATATTTCTTTTTTATTTGTTCTTTCCATTTCATCTTTTATTGTCTGTATATTTTTATATTCATTCCAGAATTTTTTATATTCATCTCTTTGATCTGGCTTGTCCCAATATACTTTTGTAGATAATAATTTTAAATTATACTCTTCTATAAATTTTATTAATAAATTATATATATTAGTAAATTTACTAGTTTCTTTATACTTAACCATTAAATTTCTAGCGTCTTTTAATAATTGTATATAACAATTTTCAGCAGTTACAAGTGGTAAGCTATGTGTAAATAATTGTCTGCTTATAGCAAGTAATACTATATTTTTTTCTAAAATATCTATATCATCTAATTTTCCTACTAAAAATCTTTGATATCTATCGTAATCTTCTAATAATTCCTTATTCTTCTTATTCTCTTCCTGTTGAAATTTTATTGGTAAAATAGATGTAACATATTCTTCTATTGTGCTAAATATTTTTTTATACACTTCATCTTTATTTTCTTTATTAATGCTATCTGCTAATTGGACAGAATAATTTTTTATTATACCCTTATATAATGAGTCCATTTTTTCTATATAAAATGGATTTAACTTATTTAATAAAGCTGTTTTGTGTTGAGTTGCTATTCCTTGATACTCTAATTCTAATAAATATTTTTGTTTTCTATATTTATACTCTGTATAATATTTATCTTTTAAATTTACAACTGTATAATAATTAGCTAAAGCATCTTTTTCAAATTGACTTGCCAAGTTGTTTTTTACCTTTTTATATAATGATTCCATTATATATTTATCTATTGATTCTAAATACAAAGCATACGTTTCTTCATATTTTTGATTAGCCGCTTCTTCTTTTTCTGTATCGCCTTGATCTAATACTTCTTTGTAAATACTGTATGCTTTTAATACATTGGCCCTTTTTATTGAAATCATAATGTTATTAATACCAAATTTAGTAGGCATCAATAATTGAGTTAACTTATTGGAAATTTTAACAAAAAAAGTCTTATCTGTGTTGTATAATTTTAAACTTCTTTCTTGCATATTCTTCACATCCCCTTTTAGAATATTATTTTTTCTTCTGTTCCAATCTTTTCAATAACTTCGTATATGACTTCTACTTCTATGTACCCTTCGTTCTTATAAGTATTTACCTGTTTATTTACAATATTAGCAGTATCTTTAATTTCTTCATTCAATTCTTCTTCTAGCTTAGATACTGTTATGTTTGTAAGTTCTTCTTCGGTGTATGTTACTTCTTTCTCTTGGTACTCATAGTTGGTTGATTTATTTATTTCAATTGGCAAATAAAAATTGGAAAATAATTTTAATTTTTTGCTCTCATTTATTGTATCATAATTTTTAAATTTTGAAAGGTTTTTATAAAAATTTATTTTAAAATTATTTAAATTTATACTATATTTATTTTCTTTTTCTCCTGTAGGTACTGATATAACTTGATTATAGTATGCTTTTTCTTTTCTTGTATACCATACCTTTGCCTCTATATCTGCTCTTGCATGTACATATCTGATACCTGTATATTTTCCTTCTAGCCAGCCTGCAACTAACGGTGTGCCAATTCTTACTACATCTCCTACCTTTGCTTGTATCGTTCCATTTTGAGCATTTATTTTTGTAATTATTCCTTCCTTATCAGATATAATATTACAATACTCATCTTCTGCAACAATGTTTGGCTTTTCATCGCTTTTAACAATTTCTACAATAGCATTAGTTCCTTCTATTTTTATACCAATCCAAGCAATATCATTTCTATTTAATCTAATATTATTTATTATTCTCTTCGTATCTATTTTTCCTTTTTGTTTTCCTATTTCTAGTCCTTCTTCTTTTAACATACTTATAATTTCTTCTTGGTTTATTGCCATATCTGAAATTATTTCTACGTTCCATACATAATTTGATGTTATCATCATAGTCATAATTATTAATATTAAACATACTGCAAATACTTTTCTTTTTCTGTGTTTATTTAAAAAAAATGGCAGTCCTTTTTTACTACTAATCTCTATCTTACATTGTGTTTTTTTAGCAACATGTTTTAACTGTTTAAAATCATTTATTCTAACTTTTGCATACATTATTGTAGACTTATCTCTTTTTATGTTCCATAAAAGAATTTTTTTACTATTGCATATATTAATAAATCTTTCTATATAATAACCTTCAACTTTTATTTCTACATAACCTAATATGTAACTTATTAATATTTTTAGAAACACTTTTATTCCTCCTCGTCTATGTTTGGTTCAAACATTATACTGTCTATTTTCCCTGTTACTAAAATATCGTCTCCTGTCATTTGTTCTAAATTCAAATTAAATCCATTAATGTTTATAATTCCAATATGAGTATTAATACGTATATAAATTTCTTCGTATTCCAAAATTCCTTTATAATTTTCTATTAACATTTCGTTAAAACCAATAATTGTAATTTTCGGCTCATTACTAATTATTTCTGCAGGCATTTCTAGCCATTTATCTATTTTTCTTTTACCTCTATTTTGTTTTGCCATAAATTAATTCACCCTTTAAATTATAGTATATTAATTTATATGCAATTAAAATGATTTTTTGTACTCATTCAATATGGATTTTTATTTTTTTATGTTGTATAATATTTTCTATGAAAAAATTAATTGTTGATAAAAAATATGATAATAAAAAATTGAATACTTTTTTGTTAGATAATTTTAATGGATTAAAATCTAGTGCTATATTTAAAGCATTAAGAAAAAAAGACATTATTGTAAATGGCAAAAGAATAAGTGAAAATATTACTGTTCATATAAATGATGAAATTATTATTTATATAAAAGATGAACTTTTATATAAAACAGTATCATATTCTATTATTTACGAAGATGATAATATATTGCTTATTAATAAACCTTCTCAAATATCTGTTACAGAAGATGCAAATGGAGAAATGTCTTTAACTACTTTGTTATGTAATGATTTAGGCATCAAAGTCTATCCTTGTCATAGATTAGATAGAAATACTTTAGGAATAGTATTATTTGCCAAAAATACTAAGGCTTTAGAAATTTTACTAGAGAAATTTAAAAATAAAGAAATTGAAAAATATTATCTTTGCTATGTATATGGCATTTTACAGAAAAAATCCGATACTTTGGAAGACTATTTGTTTAAAGATACTAAAAAATCTATTGTTTATATATCTAGTAATGCAAAACCTGGTTATAAAAAAATAATAACTTCTTATAAGGTTATTGAAGAATTTAAAGATAAAAATATTTCTTGTTTAGAAGTTAATTTACAAACTGGTAGGACTCATCAAATAAGAGCACATTTAGCATATATTGGTCACCCAATAATTGGTGATCGGAAAATATGGAATTAATTATATTAATAAAGCATTTAAAACTACTACTCAAATGCTTTGTGCTTATAAGTTAAAATTTAATTTTACAACCGATTCTGGAATTTTAAATTATTTAAAGTTACAAGAATTTAAAATTGAAAATCCATTAAAAAATAAAGAGTAAATAATTTCTTAATTATTTACTCTTTATTTTTCCTTTATCTGTCATTTCCAGGAATATCTGAATTTACTGGCTTTCCATCTCTCATTATTTCTATATGTCTGTATGCCTTTTCTAAGTTTTTATTTTTAAAATTTTTTTCCTTTAAGCTCTCTTTAAAATCTTTTTTCTTTTGTTCTTGGTTTATATATTTCTCCATATATTCCTCCAATATTTAAAATTCAATTTATATTATAGCATATTTAAAAGAAATTTTCAAATTCTTCGCTTGAAATTATTTCTTTTTCTAATAATCTTTGTGCAATAGCATGTAATTTATCCATATTTGCCAATAGAATTTGTTGTGCTTTTACATAAGCTGTTTCTATCATTTCTTTTACTTCTTTTCCAACTTGATCCTCTAATTCTTCTCCAAAAGGTTGAGGTTCATAAGGTTCTTCATGTTTTAAAGATATTGGGCCTATTTTATCACTCATACCATAAACTGTTACCATATCTTTTGCAATTTGCGTTGCAACTTCTATATCATTACTTGCACCCGTTGATATATCATTTAATGCAACTTTTTCTGCTGCTCTTCCACCTAATAAGGCTATTAATTTTTCTTCCATTTCTGTTTTTGATATATAATATTTATCTTCATCTGTTTTATACATAGTATATCCACCAGCAAGTCCTCTAGGTATTATTGATACCTCTTTTACATCTAATTGTGTACTTAAGAACTTACTTACAATGGCATGTCCTGCCTCGTGATATGCTGTTAATTTTTTATCTTTATCTGATATTACTCTACTATGTTTTTCTAATCCAACTGTTACTTTTTTAACTGCTTCATCAATATCTGATTTTTCTATTTCACTATGTTTATTTATTGTTGCTATTATTGCTGCTTCATTTAATACATTTGCTAGTTCTGCTCCTGTAAATCCAGCAGTATCATCTGCAATACTCTTTAAAGAAACATCTGGAGCTATTTTTTTATCCTTAGCATGTATTTTTAAAATTTCCTCTCTTCCTCTTACATCTGGTGCTGCAACTGTTATTTGTCTGTCAAATCTTCCTGGTCTTAATAAAGCTTTATCCAACATTTCGGGTCTATTTGTAGCTGCTAACACTATAACTGTTTCGTTTGTTTCAAATCCATCCATTTCTACTAATAATTGATTTAAAGTTTGATTATTTTCTGTTTCAGCACCATTTCCACTAGTTCTTCTTGAACCTATTGCATCTATTTCATCTATAAATATTATACATGGTGATATTTTTTTAGCTTTTTCAAATAATTTTCTAACACGAGATGCACCAAGGCCTGCAAACATCTCTATGAATTCAGATCCACTCATTGATATAAATGGAACTCCTGCTTCTCCTGCTATTGCTTTTGCTATTAAAGTTTTTCCTGTACCTGGCTTTCCGCATAAAAGTATTCCTCTTGGAATTTTTGCACCCATATCATTAAATTTCTTTGGATTTTTTAAGAATTCAACAATTTCTATCATTTCAGTTTTTTCTTCTTCTAATCCTGCTACATCATTAAAAGTTATATTCGTTGTATTTCCTTCATCTCCATATACTTTTCCTTTATCTCCTAAGCCTTGCATTTTTAATATTACAATAAATAAGGCAACTATCATAATTGTTGGTAATAGTGAGAATAATACATCTGCAATTTTTAATAATATATTAGGTTGTACTTGATTAAACTCTAGTTCATTTCCATTATTAATTATTTCTTCTTGCATATATTCTACAAATGCCTGAGTATTTGGAATTATTGTTGTTTTCTCTTCTTCTACGTCACGTTGTTTTACCTTTAAAGTAGTACTACCAACTGTCATTTCTATTTTTTCTATTTTATTTTCTTTAATTTGAACTAATAGTTCATCATATGCTAATTCTTTTTCATCTCTATTTTTATTGTTACTATTCATAAAAATTAGTATACTACATATTGTAGCCAATAGTGCGATTGCCGCTATTCCTAATATTATTTTTAAAATTTTATTTTTTGGTTGTTCTTTCATATTTCTTCCTTTCCTTTATTATAAAATTTCAATATTTAGTGTAATTTTAAGTTCCAGGTTCTGAATTAGGCTCTTGTTCTGGTGGATTTTCTTTATCTTTATCTTCCTCATCTTGTTTTTCCTCAGGTTCTTTTTCATTTTCTTGTTCTTTCTCAATTTTTTGTTGCTCATGAATTATTTTTACTAGCTCTCGTTGTTGTTCTATAAAATCTGTTTTTATCATTAATATTGCAGTAATTATATAAATATATGCTATAACATTATATACAATTGAAAAATAATCTATTGTGAATCCTGTTAATGTATTTGCAACAATATATATACAATTTAAAATTATTGGTAATGTTAACGCATATATTGACATCGTAAAAATTGATTTATATTTTAACAATATTTTAGTAATTCGCGATGCAATAAAACCTATTATTGAAATCATCAAAGCATCTATTAAACCTAATATAAAAAATATACCAAAACAATATATTGCTATACTCAATGCTAAAGTTGAATAAAATTGTATATTATTATTAGTTTTTATATAGTTCATAGAATCATTTATAGCACTTAAATCTACCCCATTTTCAAGTAATTGATTTTGCATAATTTGTAGCTGTTCTTCATCATTTACTACATTTGAAAATTTATAAGTATATGCTATTGATATTATTATTGAAAATATTATCATTAATTTTGCAAAATATTTTATAGCTACACTCATTTTTTCAATAGCAAAATCTGAATAACTTTCAAAATTTAAAATTGCTCTTTTTAATCTTTTAAAAAATGGTATTTTTGTATTTTCCATTTTTCCCTCCTTGATTATTGTATATCACTAAAATATTTTTGTATATTTTTTTCTTGTTGCTCTATGGTGTCATTTTCAAATCTTATAACCTTTATATTTTTTGTTTGTTGCTCCACTTCTTGTGCTAATTTTAAATATTCTCTTTGTTGTAAAATACTACTTTGTACATCGAATTTTTGATAATCGTGTTTATCCCTTTTTATTCTTTTTTCATAAAGTGTTTCATCATCTAAAAATAGTATAACCAAATATATATCGTATTTTTCTATATTTTTTAATGTATCTAATTTTTTCAAAAGTTCATTATATGTTATAGAAAAATCATAGTTTTGATATCCTAATCTTGAATATACCTCATTAGTAAAAAAAGTTCTATCAAAAATCATATTTATATCTTCACAATTTTCTATATATTCTAACAACTTTTCATATTTTAATTTTATTTTTGCATGACCTGTTTCTGTTTTATCTTTTATTCCAGATAATCTATACAAATCTGTTGCTTTCATTTTCTCTCTTAATAAATTTGTAAAAGTTGTTTTTCCTACGCCCTGTGGTCCTTCTACTATTATTATCTTATCCTTCATATATTTACCTCTTTTATTTGGTTTCTAAAATTCTATTATTTTTATTTGCAACAATAATTATATTTTTTATGAGTTCTACCGGTCAAATTCTGTCTGCAACTATGGCAGAGTGTGTATCAATAATATGAATTTGGCTGTATAATAAACGCCTTGGAGAACGCAATACAAAATATAATTATTGTTGCAAATTATAGTATTTACATTATTCTTGTAAATAATGGTTCTACATTTGTTAAATCTACATTATCCTTTATTTCAATATATTCCCATTTAGGATTTTTTATCTGTAAATAATTTCTAATTTTAGCACATGACCCTGGCATAAATGGTTCAAATAAATTTGATAAATTTGCAATTATATTTGCACATGTATATATTGTATTATTAAATTCTTCTATATTTTCTTTCTTTTGAATCCAAGGTTGTTGTTCATCATAATATTTATTTGCGTATTCTACAAGTTGCATTACTTTGTCTGATGCAAGTTTAAACTCTAAATCTTCTATTGCTATTGCTACTTCTTTATATGTTTTTTCTATTTCTTTTTTTACATCTTCATTCATTTTTGCAATTTCTAATTTTTCTAATCCTTTAAATCTTAATGTTCTATTTACTAAATTTCCAAATTTATTTAATATTTCATTGTTATGTGTCGTTTCAAATCCTTCTATTGTAAAATTTGTATCCTTTTTTTCTGGTCCATTGTTTATAATATGATATCTTAATGAATCTGAATTATATTTATCTAACATTTCTAATGCAGTAATTCCGTTTCCTTTGCTCTTTGATATTTTTTCATCATTTATATTTAAATATTCTGTTGATACTATCACATCTACCATATGGAAATTTTCTTTTAAACCTAGCAATAAAGCATTTAATATTATACTATGGAAAACTATGTTATCTTTTCCGTGTACCATATATATTTTGTTATTTTTGCCTTCTTTCCAATAATCTTCCCAAGATGTACCATTTTCTTCGCATACCTTCATTGTATCTGTTAAATATCCAAGTACAGCATCTATCCATACGTACATTTTTTTATCTTCATAACCAGGTAATGGAATATCTACTCCCCAATCTAAATCTCTTGTAACAGCTCTATCTATTAAACCTTGTTTTAAATATTTTTCTGTTTCGTTTTGAGCATTAGCTCTCCACTTATTTTTATTTCTATTTGTATTTTTTTCTATTTCTTCTTGAAATTTTGAAAGTGCAAAATATAAATTTTTATTATCTTTTTGAACTGCCTTTGTTCCACATTCTAAACATACCCCATCTAATAATTCTTCTGTTGTTGGTACGTGTGAACAAACATCGCATTGATCAGCTTTTGTAATATTACCACATTCTGGACAAGTTATTTGAATGTCTCTATCTTGTAAAAATTTATTACACTTTGTACAATATGCTTGTGGCTCTATTTTTTCATATATATATCCATTATCGTATAATTTTTTAAATATTTCTTTTACTTTTTCACAGTGGTATTCTGTATCTGTTTTTGAATATAAATCATAAGAAAAATTCATTTTATCAAAAGTTCTTTTAAATTCTTCATTATAATATTCACATATTTCTTTTGGAGTTTTTCCTTCTCTTTTGGCTCTTTGAGTAATTGGTGTACCATGGCAATCTGTTCCAGATACATACATTACATTATCTCCTTTTAGTCTATAATATCTTGCTAAAACATCTCCTGAAATTAATCCTGCTAGATGACCTAAATGTAATGAATTATTAGCATATGGCCACGCTCCACCTATTAAAATATTTTGCTTTTCCATAAAATCCTCCTTATATAAATCTTTAATAGCGTCTTCTTGCTTCAGCATCTCCCCATGGTGTTCTTCCTTCATCTTGCTCTTTTTCATCTTGCTTTTCTTGATTTTGTTCATTATTTCTGTCAGTTTTACTTTGTTTATTTTTTTCAACTTCATATGCTATTGATGTTTCTATTTCTTTTAAGCTATCTTTTCCTTCATCATCAAAAGTATATACTTTTGTTTGGTTAGTTGAATTTACAATTACTATCCCGTTTTTTAGGGTCGTGTTCTCTAACAACTACATAGTTATATTTTTTATCTTCTGTTTTTATTGTTACTAAATCTCCAGATTTTATCTTTGCATTTTGTTGTGTATTTTTTATATTTAATTGATTTAGTACATTAGAATTAAATTCATTGCTTTCAATTCCTGATAATTCTGTTAGTTTTCCATTCGAATTTACTTGCATTATTTTAGTTTTATTATTACCATATCTTACTATATATGTATCTGCATATAATTTTTTATTTATTGCTTGTCCAAAGGTTTCTCTATCTTCTACTTTTATCATTGATTTTATTTGTGATTCATCTGTTTTTAAAGCTTCTGCTGCTTCTCTTCTTTTTTCGTTTTCCTTACTTTGTTTTTCATTTTTATCTATTTTATTTTCTTCTTTTTTATTTTTTTCTGTTAAATTTACATCATGACTTCTTTCTTGTGTTTTATATTCTTCTAAATAATATTCTTCTTCAAAATTATATCTCTTTTTTTGTTCTATATTTTGGTTACCTTTTTGTCCTATAAATTGTTCCCAAAGTTTCATTTCTCTAGGTGATAGCTCTATTTTTCCATATTTATCAATATCTGCAATTTTATTAATGTCCTTATCTAGAACAATATGACTAATTTCTCCTTCTTTGTTTTGTATTGCTAATATAAATACATCATTTCTTTCTAACTCTCCACCAAGTTTTATATTGTCCTTAAAATCTATTGATATTATTTTATTTTCTTTTGGTATTTCTAATTTTTCACCTATCTGCTTTATTTTATCATTAAATTCTTGTACTTTATTTTTTATAGAATCATTTTCTTCCATATTTTCTCCTTAAATATATCCTTAAATATATTATATTTTTTATGGATAACGGGTTGCATGCCATGCAACCCTTACAATTTTCAATTAATATTGTAAAATATAATTATTGTAATTCTTGTTCAATTAATTTTGCTATTGTTTCTGCTTTTTTAGTTATATAGTCTTGATTTTCTCCTTCTATCATAACTCTAATTAATGGTTCTGTTCCTGATGGTCTAATTAAAACTCTTCCATTTCCATTAAATTCTTTTTCTAATTCTTCTATAGCTAGTTTTACTTTTTCATTCTCTTGATATTCATATTTTTTATCTGAATTTACTTTAGCATTTACTAAAACTTGTGGATATAATTTTATTACATTTCTTAATTCAGATGCTTTCTTTTTACTTTCTAACATTACTTGTATTAACATTAATGAAGTTAATATTCCATCTCCTGTAGGGTTATAGTCTAATAAAATTATATGTCCTGATTGTTCTCCACCTAAATTATATCCTTCTTTTTGCATTCTTTCTAATACATATCTATCTCCAACTTTAGTTTGCTCCAAATTTATATTATTATTTTCAGCAAATTTGTTTAATCCTAAGTTACTCATTACTGTAGCAACTATTGTATCTTTGCTTAATTTACCTTTTTGTCTTAAGTATTGTGATATTATTGCAAGTAAAGCATCTCCATCAATTTCATTTCCTAACTCATCTATTGCAAGACATCTGTCTCCATCTCCATCATATGCAATTCCAAGACTTAAATGATTATCTAGTACAAATTTTTTTAATCCTTCTAAGTGGGTTGAACCACAGTTTTGATTAATGTTTATTCCATTTGGATCATTATTTATTATTTTATAATTTATTCCTAGAGTTTTAAATACTTTTTCTGCAACCTTATATGTTGCTCCATTTGCTACATCTATTCCCACAACGAAGTCATTTGTATTATTTTCTTCAATAGTGTCATCAAATGTTTTCCTAAAGAAATAAACATATTCATCAATTAAGTCTTCTCTTATTTCAGATACACCTATTTTATCATTCTTAGCTGTTAATTCATCAAATTTGCTAGATTCCATAATCTCTTCTATTTCCATTTCTAGTTCATCTGGTATTTTGGTTCCTTTATTACTAAAATATTTTACTCCATTAAATTCAAAAGTATTATGTGATGCAGAAATAACAACGCTCGCATCTGCATTCAATTTTCTTGTTAAATATGCAACTGCTGGTGTTGGTATTACTCCTAATAATTTTACATTTGCTCCATAACTTAAAAAGCCTGATGTCATAGCACTTTCTATTAATGTTCCTGAAATTCTTGTATCTCTTCCAATTAATATTGTTGGTGCATGATCTGTATGTTTTGATAAAACATAAGCTCCAGCTTTTGCAACTCTATAAACAAGTTCTGGTGTAAGTTCAGTATTTGCAATTCTTCTAATTCCATCTGTTCCAAAATATTTTCTCATTTAGTATTCCCCTTTCTCTTTTCCGATTAGTATATTATATATAATTTAGTAAATTTTGGCAATACTTTTATTAATTTTAATGTGAATTTAATGCTGTTTCGTAGTAGATAAATTTTAATTAAAAAATAAGCGGACTTTAAGTCCGCTACCAAATATAATATTATTTTGTTAATTTATATTCATTATTTATTATTGACATTACTATTTGTACTGTCTTTTCTAAATTATTATTCTTTAAAACATAATCATACATTCCTATTTTTGATTCTTCATAATCAAATCTATTTAAACGTAATTCTATTTCTTCTAAGCTTGGTTTATCTATTCTATTTTCTAATCTATGTCTTAATTCCTCTTTTGGAACTCTTAGGAATATTGTAACTACTTTTACATCATTTTTTAACAAATCTACCAATGCTTCTGTTCCATTAACTTCTATATCTTTTACAATTATTTTTCCATTACTTATTTTTTCATTTAATAGTTTTTTTGATGTACCATAATAATGGTTATGATGTACAGAGTATTCGTATAATTCGTTATCTTTTATCATTCTTTCAAATTCTTCAGCAGTAACGAAATTATAAGTTTGCCCAGGAATATCTCCTTCTCTTTGTGGTCTATCTGTAAAAGAAGGTAAAGTTTCTACATTATCCATTCTTTTTAATAATTCTTGCTTTATTGTATCTTTACCTGCTCCAGCCACACCTGATAAAATTACTAACATGGTTTCACCTTGCCTTCTGCTATTTCATTTGCTGCTAAAGTAACTGGTGATTTTTCCTTTATTTCTGTTAAAACTGTGCTTCCATCTGCTATTTGTCTTGCTCTTTTTGATGTAACAATTACTAATCTAAATCTGTTATCTACTACTTCTAATAAATCTGTTACTGTTGGTAATACCATCATTTTTAATCACATTCCCTTCATTTTTATTAAATTATTTATTATTTTCTATTTCTTCTTCATCTGTTCCTGTAAATCTTCCTGCTATTGTTTCTGGTTGTATAGAAGATAGCACTACGTGTCCTGAATCCATCATTATAACTGCTCTTGTACGCCTTCCTAGGGTTGCATCTATTGCCATCTTACTATCTTTTGCTTCTTGAACAATTCTTTTTATAGGTGCTGACTCTGGACTTACTATTGATATAACCCTACTTGCTGATACCATATTTCCAAAACCAATATTTATAAGTTGCATACTTTTCTCTCCTTTTTCATTATTCAATATTTTGTACTTGCTCTCTTATATTTTCAAGTTCTGTTTTTACTTCAACAACTAAATTTGTTATATCTAAGCAATTAGCTTTAGATCCTATTGTATTTGTTTCTCTGTTCATTTCTTGCAATAAAAAATCAATTTTTTTGCCTATTGCTCCATCTGTATTTAATAAATCTATAAACTGATTTATATGACTATTTAATCTTGTTATTTCTTCTTCTACAGAACATTTATCTGCATATATAACTACTTCTTGTGCTAATCTACTTTCATCTACCACATTTGTACTTAAATATTCTTTTACTCTATTTTTTAATTTTACTACATAATCTTCAACAAGTCTAGTAGAAAATTGTGAAATTTTATTTACATTTTGTGACACTATATTTATTCTATCTAATAAATCCTTTTGAATTTTTTCTCCTTCTGCCCTTCTCATTGCAACAAACTCATCTATTGCATTTTGTAATGCAACTTTAAGTTCTGCCCATATTTGCTCTTCATTTTCATCATTTTGTATATTTAAAACATCTGGCATTTTTGCAATATCAATAACATTTATATTATTTTCTATATTTGTTTCTTCACATATCTTACTTAACTCACTAATATACATTTTTGCAAGCTCTTTATTTATTTTTACATCTCTTCCTATGTTGCTATTATTTATAAAAGTTACATATACATCTATTTTTCCTCTAGTTATAGCCTTATTTATTTCTTTTTTTATATTTTCTTCTAAATATGTTATATTCCTTGGAGTTTTTATTGTTACATCACTGTATTTATGATTTACCGATTTTATTTCTACTGTGTATTCTCTAGCATCATGTTCATATTTTCCCCTTCCATACCCAGTCATACTTTTTATCATATATCATTCCTCCATTTTATTGGTTCTTTTCTTTATTTTTTACAATTTCTTTTATATCACTTAAATCTTTTTTATAGTCTTTCTTTGTTTTTTGTACCATTACTAGCGCTTTCAAAACAAAATACACATTATAGATTATAGCAAATATAGGTACAATTATACTATATTTAGGAGTAAGATAAAGAACAAAATACTGTAATATCATTGTAATTATAGCCAAAATTAGTATTTCTATACCCGTGCATAATTTTTTGACACTTTTGTGATTATATGAATTCTCAAAAAATATAACAGATAATATAGCAAAACTTACTCCAAAAACTCTCAAATCTGTTATATATATATCCTTGTGTATATTTTTCATTCCTAATTTTAAAAATATAAAATATACATATACTAAAATTGATGAAATTACACAATTAGATATTTCGTTCATTATTTTATTTTTAATTTCATCAGGAAGCTTTCTTTTTTCTTCCATTTGCTTTATTATTTCTTTTTCTTCCACAAGATTACTCCTTATTTTTTCTATACATTTAATTTTATACCATTACATTTTATGGTGTCAATGTTATTTTCTATAAAATATCTAATCTTATATTTATCCCAAATCTCCAAGTTCGTACATTATAATACTTGTTACTACCATTGCTACTGTTTCTGTTCTTAATATTCTATTTCCCAAAGTTATTACCTTTGCACCATATTCTTTTAATTTATTTACTTCAGTTTCTTCTATCCCGACCCTCTGGTCCTATAACTATTGCTATTTTTGCATTGCTATTTTTTATCTTTTCTATTTCATTTTTTAAGGTGTTTTTCTTTTCATTTTCATAGGCTAGCAAAACTAAATCATAGTCTTTTAACAAATCATATATTGTATTTATACTATATATACCATTTACTTTTGGTATTACATCTCTACCGCATTGTTTTGCAGCTACTTCAGCTTGCTTTTGCCATCTTTCAATTTTCTTTTGCTCATCTTTAGAATCTATCTTTACAATACATCTTTTTAAAATTAACGGTGTAAATTCTTTTATTCCTAATTCTGTACCTTTTTGTATAATTAATTCCATTTTATCTGCTTTTGGAAGTCCTTGAATTATATTTATATGTAAATTTGATTCTTTATTATTTTCTAGTTCTTTTAATATTAACGCTTTTATTGTATCTCCTAAGTTAGAAATTTCACACAAATATGCTTTACTATTTTCTTTACTGCATACTTCTATTTGCTCTCCAATTTTACATCTTAATACATTCTTTATATGATTTACATCTTCTCCTATTATTTCTATAAATTTCTTTTCTATATCTATTTGATTTTCTTCTACAAAGAATCTTTGCATTAAAATTCCTCCACAAATATTTTTATAAAACACTTAATGCATTATTTTTTCCTACGTAAAATATAGTTTTCTTCTACTTTTATTGGTATATTTATTTTTACTTTTTGCTCTGCTTTACCTGGATTTACAAATTGTATTGGTTCATCTGTATCTATATCCCACAATTTTTCTATCTTAAATTTATAAGTTTCAACTTTCCCTGGAATTATTACCTCTAGTTCATCTCCAATTTTTAATCTGTTTCTTATTTCTATAACTGTTTTTTCTTGTTCATATTCTTTTACAATACCTCCGAATTCAAAATTTGGATTATATTGTTTTCCCTCATATTCTTGAAAATCTTTGTTATCTCTACTATTAAAATAAAAAGTAGTAAGTCCTCTAGTTTTTACTTTTTCTAATTCATTCATATATTTTGTATAATCAAATTTATCTGGATTTGCAATATAATCATCTATTGCACTTCTATATGTATTTATTATTGTTGCTAAATAATATTCTGTTTTTAATCTACCTTCTATTTTTAAGCTATCTACACCCATTTCAATAATTTCAGGAATTTCTTTTATTAAGCATAAATCTTTAGATGAAAAAATGTATGTACCTTTATCATCATGCTCAACAGGCATCAAATTTCCTGGCTTATTTGTTTCTTCAACATATACATTATATGCCCATCTGCAACTTTGTGCACAATCCCCTAAATTAGCACTTCTGCCTGACAAAAAATCACTTAGGAAACATCTTCCAGAATATCCGAAGCATATAGCACCATGTACAAACATTTCTGTTTCTAAATCTTTCGGTTTATTTTTTATTATTTCCTTTATTTGATTTTTGCTTAATTCTCTAGCTAATATTACTCTTTTAGCACCATTTTTGTACCAAAAATTACTTGAATGATAACTAACAATGTTAGCTTGAGTACTAATATGTATATCAACATCTGGCGCTTCATTTTTTATTATTTCTACAACACCGCCATCTGCTACGATTATTCCATCTACTTTTAATTTATTTAACATTCTTGCTTGTTCTTTTATTTCTTCATATCTATCATCCCATGCAAATATATTTATCGTTGTATAAACCTTTTTCCCAAGTTTATGTGCGTATTCAATTGTTTTATATAAATCATCATTTTCCATATCTGCTCTAGTTCTTAAAGATAATGAAGAAGTTCCTGCATATATAGCATCTGCTCCATAAAGGAAAGCAATTTTTGCTTTTTCAAAAGATCCTGCAGGAGCTAATAATTCTGGTTTTTTCATTAACTTACACCTCGCCATATACTATATCACATTTTGCACTTAAAATCTACTAAAATCTGCATTTTTTCGTTTTATGTTTTTTTAATTTTTACTTGATTTTCTATTTTAAATAATAAAATGTATATATTTTTTCGATACGAACGAATGTGGGGACCGACAAATTACAGACTGTAGAAGAAATTACGAAAGTAAATTTCGGCATACAGTCTGTTATGCAGTTGGGAGTGAGTAAAGAAAAAATATATACATTTTATTTATTTGTATCATATAAATATTAAATCACAATTCATAGGTTGTATTAATACTTATTTAAAATGCAAAATTTATTCCTCTTGCCACTACAGAACTCATATTTTCTATTAAATCATCTATCTCTTTTGGAGTTACTATCATATTATAATTTACTGGTATTAATGCATTCTTTATTTCCTCGTAATTGTCTTCTTCTTTTAACTTATTTAAATAATCATTGGATTTTGCCTCTTCTTGCAATTTTTGTATAAATATATCTAAACAATCATTTGCAATAGTTGCCATTTCTACTACCATTGGAACACCTATTGCTATTACCGGTATGCCTAATGTTTCTTGACTTAATTCTTTTCTAGTATTTCCAACTCCAGCTCCTGGTGTTATACCTGTGTCTGCTATTTGTATTGTACTACTTATTCTTTCTATGCTCTTTGATGCTAAACTATCTATTACAATTAACATTTTTGGTTTTATATTATCTACTATTCCTTTTATTATTTCTAGTGTTTCTATTCCAGTTGTTCCTAAAACTCCAGGTGATATTGCACTTACTGGTCTTGTTCCTTCTTCTAAATATTGAGGTGCATATTTTAATAAATGCCTTGTTACGTCTATATATGATATAACCTTTGGTCCTAATGAATCTGGAGTAACGTAAGCATTTCCAAGACCAACAACAAGAATATCATCCTCTTTTCCAATATGTGCTGCAATTATTTCTTTTAATTGATTCGTTACAACCTCTCCCGCCTTTTGTATTTCTTCTTCCTGAGCTATTTTTAAATTTTTTACATCTATTGTTATATATGTTCCTTTTGGCTTTCCTAACGCTTTTTCTCCTTCTTCATTTAATATCTTAACTTTAGATATTTTTATATTTTCATTCTCTTCGCTTTGCTCTGTTTCTATTCCAGGAATTTCATTTTCTAGTTTGTTAGCTTTCTTATAAATATCACGTCTTTCATCTGCTAAATCTGTTCTAAAATTAATCATTTTTCTTTCTCCTTTATTTGTTTTTCTTTGTTTTTTGGGTATATCTTCGAAGTGCGGGTCGTCGATGCTGTGGCTGTTCGAACGTACGTGAGTTACAACCTCAGTATACATAGTAGGACGCCGACCCCTACATCAAAATTTGTTTTTACAAATTTTGTACTTTTCACTATATATTTTGCTTTATTTATATATATTTTTTGAAAATATTATTTTTTTATTCAAATTTACTTTTATTTTTTTACATTTTATGATAAAATGTCTTTCATACAAAGGAGGATTTAATTATGGATTTTAAGAAATGTAATCGTTGTGGTTGTTTTTATATTTCAGATTCTAATGTTTGCAGTAATTGTCAACCAAAAGATAATTTAGAAATTGCAAAATTAAACAACTATATTGAAAAATACGGAAACAATAATTGTTCTTTAGATGAAATTTCTGTTTCTACTGGAATTTCTGTAAAGAATTTAAATAGATATATAAACGAAAATGGAATAAATATATCTTTATAAATATCATAAATATAAATAATATACCAAAAGAAATAGCATATTGCTATTTCTTTTTTTTCCAAAATATTGCAGTAAACATAAAATGGTGGTATAATTATATTATAACTTTTAACCAACCTCCTTCGCGACAACATAGTTGAAACAAGGAGACAATTATTTTTAAGGAGGTAACTATTATGTTACAATTAAATTACAAACAGGTCAAGGAATCAAACGAGGTTTTCAAGCGTCTTAACCAAATGCGGCGCTGGACGAACGTAATAAGCCAAGGACCCTACAACGAACTTGCAAAGCAGGCATTAAATTGTATCATCGCATACCTTTTAGCTTGCTATGCAGAACATGATGGCGCAGATATCGTTTGGGATAGATTTCCCAGAATTGCTCTTTATAGAGCATTTCAAAAAATCTATGTAGCATTTAACACGCCAGAGTTCAAGTATGAAGAAATCTTCAAAATAAGTGGCATTGACAAAGCAGAATTCAATAAAGCCACTGTAGCGAAGATAGCTGGTGTAACAGACCAAGATTTTGCAAACTTCTTAAATGAAGCCACTGAAACAGATGAAGAAAGAATATATAAGGCTGCAACAAAAATTGCAACTTATATTGAGCTTCTTGAATTGGCAAAATACTACACACCTGAGCAATATAACGAAAAGCTCATTAACGTTCTGGAGGAAATACGCGAATATGAAGATGTTTGTGGAATGGATCAACTTTCTGACACAAGCAACCCCATATTTAAGCTGTTGCAGTTCCTTTCTGGTTCTGGCCTTAGGTATCATGTAAGATGGTGCGAATGTGGCTACCTTCAGGAATGTACTATTCTTGGCCACCTCTTCGATACAGGATGCTTTGCATACATCATGTCGTTAGAAGAAAACCCTTCCGATGAAAAGCTTGCCGCTAAGAGATTCTTTATGGGTATATTCCATGATGTAGCTGAAGCATGGACAACGGACATTCCGTCACCGCTTAAAGATTTCATTCCTGGTTTTAGGCCTGCATGTGAACAGTATGAAGACAAGAAGCTTGAAGAAAACTTTTATGCAGTTCTTCCGAATTTCTTAAAAGAAAGAGTTCGGGATGTAATGTTCGAAGACCCCAGAAACATTAAAAAGCATAAGGCAATAATTAAGGGTGCAGATTACCTCTCGGCAGATTCAGAATGCTGGCGCCAGTATGTATTAGGTTCAAGAGATCCTTACTTTATGGGTGCTATGGAAAGAAGACTTCCCGGAATTGAATCTGGAACAGTAGCTCTTACTCCTATCTGTAAACAGCTGTTTCAGTATTTCCGCACCTATGCTGCTCGTCTTAATCTCGATGACCTTGATTGTGATTTAGACAACGAAGTTAAAACTAGCTAACACCTTAATCACAAAAAAATTGTAACAAGCAACTCGCTAACCTATTTAGGTTAGCGAGCTTCTTTTTTTATTTATTCATTTATACCTATATGTTTTCTTGTCATTTCTAAAAGATTTAATTTCGTAAATCCAATTACTTGAGTCTTACTTCTATCTTTTTTTAATTCTTCTACAAGCAACTCTTCTATTTTATTTTTATTTTCGTTCAATCTCATATCTATGTAATCTATTACTACAATTCCGCCTATATCCCTTAACCTTAGTTGCTTTGCAATTTCTTTTGTTGCCTCTTTATTCACTGTATATACTGTTTGTTCTAAATCTTTTGTTCCTATATACTTTCCTGAGTTTACATCAATCGCAGTAAGTGCTTCTGTTTTATCTATTGTTATAAAACCCCCACATTTTAGCCAAACTTTTCTATTTTGTATTTTCTCCACTTGTGTAGTTAAACAATAATCCTCTATTAAATCTTTACTTTCGTGTAATTCTACTTTTACATTCTTATTATCTACTTCTTTTAATATATCTAATATTTCTTCGTATGTTTCTTTATCATTAGTAATAATTTTATCTATTTTCTTTTCTACCATATCAATAAATAATTTTTTTAATATACTATCATTTTTATATAATAATATTGGATATTGGCTTACATTATCTTTCTCTTTTTCTATTTTATGCCATTGTTCTACTAGGTTTTCAATATCTTGTTTTATAGTATCTTCATCTTTGTTTTTGCTAGAAGTTCTAATTATAGCACCACTTTTAATAGGCAATAAATTTTTTACAATATTTATTAATCTTTCTTTTTCATTCTCATCCTCAATTTTTTGAGATACAGTTATAAATTCTGCATTTGGCATAAATACTATGTATTTTCCAGGTAAACTAATATGTGTTGAAACTCTTGCGCCTTTTTTATTTGTACTATCTTTTTTTACTTGCACTAATATTGGCATCCCTGGTTTTATTATTTGTTTAATACTCTTATTTTGGACTTCTTGTTTATTCTTTTGAAGCTTTTCATCTACTTTTGGTAATAAATCTTTTAAATGTATAAAAGTGTTTTTCCTTTCTCCTATATCCACAAATGCTGCTTGCATACCTGGTAAAACATTTTGTACTTTTCCTATGTATATATTACCTTCTGTTCTATCCATTTCTTGGTTATCTTCATATTTTTCTACTATAACTTTATTTTCTAATAGCATTATTGTTTTTGAATTTTTTCGTCTATTAACTATTACCTCGTACATTTTTATCTCCTTTTAGTTGTATTTATTCATTGCTATATCTATTCCACTTTTTAAGATTTCTTCTACAGCATCCTTTGCTTTTTCTACTCCATTATGTAATAATTCAATATCTTCTTCATCTATCGGTCCTATAACATGTTCCATTAGAGATATATCGCCTTTAGGTTGTCCTATTCCTACTCTTATTCTAGCAAAATCTGTAGTTGCAAGGCAATGTACTACAGATTTTACTCCATTATGAGTACCTGCTGTACCTTTTTTTCTAATTCTTATTTTTCCAGGTTCTGTATCTATATCATCATATATTACTAAAATATCTTCTATATCAATTTTATAAAAATTTTTGAGCTCTAATATACTTTCACCACTTAAATTCATAAAAGTTTGAGGTTTTAATAAAATTACTTTTTTACCTTCTATTATTCCTGTTCCATATAAACCTTTAAAACCATTTTTAGTAACATCTATTTCATATTTTTCTGCCAATTTATTTATTACATTAAATCCCATATTGTGTCTTGTATTTGCATAATCATTTTCTGGATTTCCTAACCCTACTATTAAATACATTTTTTACCTTCCTTTGTTTTTTCATTTTATTTATACAAATAATTTTGTGGATTTTGTACCTTTCCATTTTTTCTTATTTCTAAGTGCAAATGTGGACCTGTTGAATTTCCTGTTGACCCAACTGCTGCAATTATAGTATCTCTTGTAACTTCTTGCCCTTTTGATACATATATTTTACTACAATGTCCATAATATGTTTGGATTCCATTTCCATGATTTATTATAACTAAATTTCCATAGCCATAATACTCACCACAATATTCAACTGTTCCTTTACTGCATGCATATATTGGTGTACCTTCATTTGCTGCTATATCTATTCCTTCATGCTGTCTTCCCCATCTGCTTCCAAATCTGGAAGTAATAATCCCCTTAATTGGTTTAGATAATATTACACCATTTATTGCACTATCACAATTTTCTATTATTTCTGTATCTAAATTATTTTTTGCAACTTGCATATCTATAGAATGTATCTCAGATATGTCTGAAACAAACATTTCCTCTATGCTTATATCTAAATCTAATATTCCTTCAAACTCTTTTTTTAAATCTACAATAACTTGCTCTGCTTCTTCAATTTTTGATACATATTCTTTAGTTTCTCCAGCTAGTTTTATTGCAAATACTCTATACGTTACTAAAGATTCATCCTTTACCTTTTGCAATACCTCTTCAGTTGAGTCTTCTTTACTCCATTCTACTAAATTGAATTCATATTCTGGCATATTGGCAACTTCTACAAATGCAATATTTCCATCTTTTGTATTTATATAATCATTTATTGTTTTTTCTACATCCTTTTTGCTAGTAACATAGCCCACTGTTTCCCCTGCTAGTGTTACTTTATACATTGGTTTGTATTTTGATACGAATATTACAAATATCAATATCACTGAAACAACTGTTATCTTTAGTGTCTTTTTTATATAATACATAGTTGCTCTTTTAAAAATAAGTATCCTCTCCTTTGATATTTTTATGTCGTATTTTGTGATTATACCATATTTTTACTATTTAAGCAAATTTATAAATATTTATTCACATAGCTTATACATTAGACCTGTGTTTCTTTTTTTGCTATCTACGTTTTTTATCATAAACTCTACGATTTTATTATCTCCTATTACTATTAACATTTTTTTTGCTCTTGTTATTGCAGTATATAAAAGATTTCTTGTTAATAGCATTGGTGCTGATTGTGGCAATACTATTAATACCACGTCAAATTCGCTACCTTGAGACTTGTGTATTGTTATTGCATAAGCATGTTCTAATTGGTCTAATTCTGTAAATGAATACCACGCTACTTTTTCATCGTCAAAAATTACCTTAATTTGCTTTTCTTCTTCGTTTATATTACTAATTATTCCAAATTCTCCATTAAATATACCTGTACCTATTTTAGTTTCTCCATCCTTTTTTTCCCACATTATATCGTAGTTATTTTTTACCTGCATTACTCTATCACCTTTTCTAAATATTCTATCTCCTATTTGTTTTTGTGATGAGTTATATTCTTCTGGATTTAATGCTTGTTGTAATATTTTATTTAATTCTTTTGTCCCAAGTGCACCCTTTTTAGTTGGTGTTAGTACTTGAATATCACTAAAAAAATCATAATCCCCATATTTTTTTAATCTTTCTTTGCATAGAGATACAACATTAAATTGTATTTTTTCTTGATTTGCCTCATTTATATAGAAAAAATCATTGTTTAGCTTTTCCCATTCTTTTGAATCCATTTCTTCTTTTCTTACAAAACCTTTTCCATTATTTACGTTATGTGCATTTAGTATAATTTTACTTTGTGCCGCCTGTCTAAAGATTTTATTTAATACTATTGTTTGAATTCGCTCTGATTTTATTATATCTTCTAAAATATTTCCAGGTCCAACTGAAGGTAATTGATTGCTATCTCCCACCAGTATTAATTTTGTTCCTAAATATATACCCTTCATACAGTAATTCATTATAAATAAATCTACCATAGACATTTCATCTATTATTATAACATCTGCATCTATTGGAGCTATATTGTAATCTACATTTGCAAGCTTTCCCTCATCTTCTAATTTTCCTATTTCTAATAGCCTATGTATTGTTTTAGCTTCTTCGCCTGTAGTTTCTGTCATTCTCTTTGCAGCTCTACCTGTTGGAGCACACAAAACCACTTTCATTTTTTGTGCTTTATACATCTCTATTATAAATTTTATTATTGTTGTTTTTCCGGTTCCTGGTCCTCCTGTAATTACGCATACATTATTTTCATTTACTTGGTCTATTGCTTCTTTTTGCTTGTCTGATAATTCTATATTTAACATTCTCTCTTGCATTTTTAACTGTTGTTTTAAGTTCTTTATTCTTTTTATATTTTGTGAATTGTTTAAAGCAATTAATTTTTCTGCTATATTTTTCTCTGCTTTATTAAATGGATATAAATATATCCATTCTTCTTCTTGCCTTTTCTCTATAATAATTTCTTCTTTTGCCTTTAAATTTATTATACTGTTTTCTATACTTTGATCCTCAACACCTATAAGTGATTTAACAAACATAATTAAATTTTCTTTTATTACACAAGTATGACCATTGTAGCTTGCTGTTATTAATGAATATTTAATAGCACTTTCAATTCTTTTTTCAAAATCTTGTGATATTCCTAAATCCATTGCCATTTTATCTATCTGTTTAAAATCTACTCCATAAGTTATATCTATTAATATATATGGATTTTTTTCGATTTCTTCGATTGCATTTACACCTAAAGCTTTATATACTTTTTGGCTATTTGAAGCGCTAATTCCAAAGCGTTCTAAAAAGCCTACTATTTGCCACATTTCCCATTTTTCATTAAACTCTTCTGCAATTTCTATTGCTTTATTTTTAGATATTCCTTTTACTTTAGATAATTTTTCTGGCTCATATTTAAATATTGCAATTGTTTCTTCTCCAAAAGTATCTATTATTTTTTTTGCTGTTGCAGGCCCTATACCTTTTATTATTCCACCAGCTAAATATTTTTCTAAAGCTCCTAATGTTTTAGGCATAACTTTTTCAAAAGTATCTATTTTAAATTGTGTACCATAATCTGGGTGTTCTACGTATTTTCCAAATAATTTTAGGCTATCACCCATATCTATAAATGGCAAATATCCTACAACAGTAATTTCATCTTGTTTTTCTGTTTCTATAACTGCTATTGTATAACTATTTACTTCATTTTTGTATATTATTTCTACAATTTGCCCTTCTAATTCCAATAATTTTTCCTCTTTCCGTTTTGTTTTTTTGATTATATCATATAAAATGTTAAACTTCTATTGTTAAATGTATTTTTTTGTAATATAATGTGAATAAATTTTTAGGAGGTAATTTGTATGAATAAAAATGTTGATGTTGCAATTATTATGGGTAGTGATTCGGATTTACCTATTATGAAAGATGCAGCTAAATTTTTAGAGGACATGGGAATAAGTTATGAAATAACTGTACTTTCTGTACACAGATGCCCTACCGAAGCATTTGAATACGCTAATAAATTAAAGGAAAATGGAGTTAAAGTTATAATTGCTGGTGCCGGTGGTGCCGCACATTTACCTGGTATTTTTGCAGCTATTGTACCTGTTCCTGTTATAGGAGTTCCAATAAAATCAAAAACTTTAGATGGAGTTGACTCTTTATACTCTATTGTTCAAATGCCTTCTGGAATTCCTGTTGCAACTGTTGCAATAAATGGAGCAAAAAATGCAGCAATTCTTGCTACTTCTATCCTTGGAGTTGCAAATAGCGAATTGAAAAATAAATTAGTCGATTATAAATCTAGCATGAAAAATGCAGTTTTAGAAAAAAATAATAAATTACAAACTTTAGGTTATGAAGAATACATAAAACAAATGTAAATTTTATAATTATCTATGTCCTACAATCATATTGAAATTAAATTTTAAAAAATATGTTTTATTAAAACTTTGTTTTGTTTACATTCAGAAATACTAAAATTAAATTAAAAAAGCGCATTGAGAGTAATTGAGTTTAGAAATTCTTAAATTATTTTACGGAAAGAGTTCAAGCTTGCCTTGGAAGGGTGCCGTAAAATGATTTTAGAATTTCTACGAAAATTAGCTCGAACGAGCATTTTTTAATTTAATTTCATATTTCTAATAGTTCTATATATGGAGGTTTTTTTATGAAAAAAATAAGTAGTGGAAAAGTTAGAGAAATTTATGAAGTAGATTCAGATAAACTTATGTTAGTAGTATCTGATAGAATTTCTGCATTTGATGTTATATTACCAAATATGGTACCAAATAAAGGAAAAGTTTTAAATAAAATATCTGCATTTTGGTTTGATTATATAAAAGATATAATTCCAAACCATGTTATTTCAACAGATTTAAAAGATTTTCCAGTAGAATTTCAAACACCAGAATTTGAAGGAAGAAGCATGTTAGTTAAAAAATTAAAAATGCTTCCTATTGAATGTATTGTTAGAGGATATATTACAGGTTCTGGTTGGGCTAATTATAAAAGCACAGGTACAGTTTGTGGTATAAAATTACCAGAAGGATTACAAGAGTCTCAAAAATTACCAGAGCCAATATTTACACCAACAACAAAAGCTCAAGAAGGTCATGATGAAAATATTAGTTTTGAAGAAGTTTGCAAATTAATTGGAGAAGATTTAGCAAATGAAGTAAAAAATAAAACAATAGAAATTTATAAGAAGTGTGCAGAGTATGCTTTATCTAAGGGAATTATTATTGCAGATACAAAATTTGAATTTGGTATAGATGAAAATAATAATTTAGTTATTGGAGATGAAGTTTTAACACCAGATTCTAGTAGATTTTGGCCAGCAGATGAATATGAAGTTGGTAAATCTCAAAAAAGTTTTGACAAACAATATTTACGTGATTGGTTAAAGCAAAATAATTGGAGTGCTGAAAACGGAACACCAATTCCAGAAGATGTAATTGCAACAACAACTAGCAAATACATAGAAGCTTATGAACGTATTACTGGGAAAAATTTTTAAATATGCATTTAAGAAAAGGAGTCGATGTGGGCATCGACTCCTACATGAGGAAAGCAAAAAAAACAACATCATATACATATTTTCGTATTCAAAAAAATAGGCACATTCTAAGTGTGCCTATTACTTTTATATCAATAATTTTTAGAATACATTATTTTAATTTTTCTATTTCTTCTTTTGTTAACCCTGTAACTGACATTATTTGTTCTAAAGTATATTTTTGTTTTAGCATTTCTTTTGTTATTTTGTATATGCCGCTGTTCTATTCCGTTGTTTTATTCCGTTGCTTTATTCCTTCTTCTAATCCATGGTCATAACCATATTCTTCTATTGCCTTTTGGTCCATTATGTATTTTAATCTTAATTCTGCTAAATACCTTTCTCTTTCATTTGAACTTATTTCTTTTAGTACATTTTTTGCTTCTTTTATTGCTTCTTCGTTTTCTTTACTCATACCTTCCATCTCCA
>CANRED010000008.1 GCA_947629555.1 uncultured Clostridia bacterium
TTCCCATTTTTTTATACCTCCTTTTCTAGTATACCTTTTTATTTCTAAAAAGTCTACTTTTTGGGGTATAGTTCATAGAAAAGGGCGGACTTAAAAGTCCACCCTCATACAGATTTAATATATTATAATTTTAGAATTTCAAATAGTTTCTTGGATTTACGGCTGATGCGTATGATCCACTGATTTTTCTTATTTCTAAGTGTAAATGTGCTCCTGTAGATTTTCCTGCACCTTCTGTTCCAGGAACTCCTCCTTCTAAGGCTATTTGTGCACCTTTTACAACTTTATCTCCAACTTGTACATCTATTCTATTTAGGTGAGCATAGAAGCTATAGATTTTTTCTCCATTTATTTCATGTTCAATTTCTATGCAATATCCATAACCTCCGTTTTCACCTGCGAATACTACTGTACCATCTGCTACTGCAAGTATTGGTGTTTTGAAGTTTGCTGCTATATCTATTCCGTAATGTATGCTACCTGCCTCTTCAGTTGTTGGATCAACCCTTTGACCAAATTCTGATGTTATTGTATAGTTTGTTGCAACTGGTAAATCCATTTTTGCATTAGCTATATTCATTAATGCCTTTGTTGCAATTTTTGTTACTTCTTTTTCCCAATCTAGTATTGGATATCCACTATTTTTTTGATTTGTAAAGTCTTCTTTATAGCCTTCACCTAATGCTGTTAATAATGAATCTTTATCTGTTATTTTCATAGTTGTATCTGTTAATTTTGCATTTTCTTCTTCACTACTACTTGTAACACTAGATGTTTCTCCAATACCTTTAGAAACTTTTTCACTATCATAGTAACAATTTATTACTTTTGAAGTAGAAATAATATCATTTTGTACACTTGCAGCTCTATATCCTATAATTGCTCCTATTGTTTCTGCATCTTTTACTTCACCTATGTTGTAACAATTTTCTATTACTGCATCAGTTCCTGCTAAGTAAGCTACGATTCCTCCTGCGTTATTAGTTGCTGTAATTTCTCCTGCATTGTAGCTGTTTCTTACTGTTAATCCTGCGTCTGCATAACCTACAATTCCTCCAACATAATCTTTTCCAGATATAGTTGCTTTATTATAGCAATTTTCTATTATTGTAGCTCCTGATGCTCTACCTACGATTCCTGCTACATAATCTTTTGTACTGCTTATATTACCACTTTCAATTCCTATGTTTTTAATTGTAGCTCCTCTTACGTATCCAAATAATCCACTATAGTTTGCAGTTGATGATATGTTAATATTTGTAATTACATGTCCGTTACCATCAAATGTTCCTTCGAAGAAAGCTCCGTTTTTTCCTATTGGTTTTAATTCAGTACTTGTTAAATCTAAATCTTTTGCTAATGTTACTGTTTCACCTTTATAGTTCTTTCTTCCATTTACTAATTCAGCAAATTTTACTAAATCAGCAGATGTTTCTATTGTGTTGTTTGTTACTTCTTTTTCTACTTCTGTTATGTTACCTGATGTATCTTTTACAGCTATTTTTAATTTATGTGTTTTGCTGAACTCTGTAGTTATTGTTCCTTCTAATGTTGCTGTATATTCTTTATTTGATACTTCTTGAGTATCTATTACTACATCAGTTTCTGTATCTTCTAAGTATAATTTAAACTCTGATAATTCAACATTGTCTTCTGCTTTTACAGTTACTTTTATATTGTTATTTGTAAATTCTACTTTTTCTATATCAACTTGTGGTTTTACCATATCTACATCTGATTCTTCACCACGTTTTGCTATTACTGCTGTTGTTCCATTTACTATTACTGTTAAATCTACTACAGAAGTATTAGGTGTAATTGTAATTGTATTAGCTTTTACAGTATATTCTTCGCCTTCTACTATTGTTATTTCATTTCTTCCTATTTCTTTACCGTCTGCATCTTTTACAATTAATGTATGAGTTCCTAGTTTAATATCACGTAAATCAAATTCTCCAGTTTCACTTGTAGTTGATATGTAATCCATTTCTACTGTTGCATTTGATATAACTTTTCCTGTATCATCTAGTAATTCACCTATAACATTTACTTTTCTTTCATATTCGAATGTTGAGTTAACTACTGCTGTTTTATCGTAGTTTTTAGTTACTATACTTAAATCAAGTTCGTTTATTATTCCATCTTCGTTGAAGTCATACTTACCATTTGTTTCATCTGTTGTTGTATTAATTCTTGATTTCTTGTTTGTTTGTACTAAGTCTCTTAAATCAATCTTTCCATCATTTTCAGCAACTTCACCTGCTATTAATTCTGCTATTCCTACATAAGTATTTACTCCGTATTTTACTGGAATGTTTGCAACTGTGTATGTTAAGTATCCTTCTTTTGCTATAACTACTTTATAACCTTCTCCTACAGGTACGTTAGCTTTGTATGTTCCATCTTTTTCTGTCATTACTGTTCCAATTTCTTGTCCCTCTTGACTTAATATTTGAACATTTACATTTGAATAATCTTTGTTAATGTTTTCTGTTATTACTTTACCTGTAATTATTGTACCTTTTCTAATTGTTACTTTATATTTTGATTGATTTCCACTTTCTGCTGTAACAACTGCATCAAATACAATATCTTCAGTCATATTTGTTAAGTCTTTTTCTAGTTTTATTGAAGTACCTGATTCGCTTTCTGCAGTTACAGTTGATGTTAATTCAGTAGCTATCATTGATATATTAACATTTTGTGCTTCTGGGTCTAATTCTATTATATATTCTCCTGCATAACCCTCACTAGTTGATTCAGTCATCTCAACAATAACATTATCTTCTTCGTTTCCTGTTGTATTATAACTTACTTCTTTTAATGATGAATCATCATTTACGTCTTGTAACCACACTACGTATGTATTTGTTACTGTTTTATCTGGTGATGTTACTACTATTGTTACATAAGAAATATTATCTAAGTTTACATTTCCTAGTGTAGCCTCTCCGTTTGATGATTCTACTGAAATTTCTTCAGTATCTCTTGCATAAATTTTAACTGTTGCATATCCATTTTTACTATCATATCTATTTGCTGTTGCAAGTGCATATATACTTCCAATTCCTGATATATTTAGGTTAGCTATATTGTATTCATATACACCTACTTCTAAGTCTACTACTTCTCCACCAATTATTAATGTTTTTAATTCTGCTTGACAATTTTGTGGAATAACTTCAATAGTGTAATCTAATGTTCTTTCTCCATTTGTAACTACTTTTGCTTTAAATGTTGTTGTAGCTGTAGGATTTATAATTAATGACTCTACTTTTAATGTTCCTTCAACAGGTCCTTCTATGTTGTTATCGTCACTAGTTAATAATTCTAGTTTTGATTTAGGATTCCATGGTATCATAGTTAAGTCTATTGCATTTCTTTCCTCACCAGTTCCTGATAATAGTATTGTACACTTATTATATCCTAGGCTTATTATATCCTGATCATTTTCTGTGTGGATTTCTTTTATTCCGCTTTCGCTAGATACAGTATTTATATATAGATATCTTGTATCTACACAAAGATCTCCATTAATACTTTGTTCTGCTGGTATTTGTACCTTTAATTGAACTGGTATTCTTCCAAACTCATCCACTGTAGCATATAGAAGATTTTCAACGTATCTTGTTGTTTCTTGCCATTCGAATGGTTGTAAGTTTACAGATGCATTAGCATATTGATAATGTGGTACTAATCTTACTTTTAATCGTTTTGTTCCTTGTTCAAGATCAATATAGTAATTTCCATCTTCTTCTGGCTCTATTAGTTCATCATCAACCCATAACTCGCCTATTGTAACATCATCAGATTTTCCTAAGAACCAAATTTCATACTCTATACTTTGAGCTTTATCTTCTGATGTAACTTTTACTTTTACTCTTGTAAATGTTTCACCTTCTGGGATTGTTACTGTTCCTGATGCACTTCCTGTTCCTCTTCCTAATTCTGTTTCTCCATCGTATGAAGTTATAACTACTTCTGCTGCACTAGATTTTGCAATTACATCTAAATCTACTGAATTTGTATCTGGATCTATGTATTTAGTATAAATAGTTCCGTTTTTCTTTTCTGCCCATGTATAGTGAGCACTTTCACGATCTACATGTATTTCTTCATCATCACCCAATACTTGGTAAATTTCTGCACTTGTATTTAATCTTGTTATTTGTATTTCGTATATTTTAGGTTCTATATTTTCATCTTCTGGAATTACAGCAATTTTTACTGTCATTATTCTATCTGCTCTATCACTTAATATTTTTGTAATATTGCTTATTGTAAATTTCATTTCTTTTGTGCTATATGATTGTTTATCTACTTTTAGTTTATCTACTAAGTTATTTTCTGTATCGTCTCCTGTAATTTCTATTATTGATGTTTTACTACTTAAATGATTTTCTGCAGTTAATAATATTTCTACACTGTCTACATCTGTAGTTTTTACTACTTTATATTTTCCATCTTCTACATCTGGCTCTACCACAGTTCCATCTACTCTTACTTTTGCATTTGTATTTGTTGCTTTTTTGTATAGTGTAATAATGTATGGATCGCCTACATTTCCATTTTCTGCTGTAGTTATTATTTTCAAGTATACTTCTTGACCTTCTGGCATTTCAAATGTTTCATTAGCACTAAATGAATCTCCTATTGTAGATGTATTATATGGCCTGTTATCATGATAATCTTTAGCATAAGACATATAATATGGCTTACTATCAGATATTCTAGAAACTTGTATTGTCATGGCTGGATCTTCTGGTATTATATCTGTAAGAGATATATTGTACCAATCTGTTGGTATTTCTATTCTTTGTTCGTATACCTTCCAATTTTTAATATTGCTTATATAATAATATTTATATGCATAGTAGCCATACTTACGATAACCGCCATGCCAGATTCTCTCTGTTAAATAGTAAGAATAATCTCCTGTTTTTGGTGTAAATAATCCGTCTGATAGTTCTATAGCTCCTTCTTCAGCAAATGTTCCATCATCATTTACTTTCTTAATTTTTAATTGATCTAGTATTGTACTTTCTGCTTGTTTTCTAATTATTAATTTATAAGTTTTTGCAGGTACATCCTCATCTTCTGGCGTTACTTTTATTATTATTGATGTTTCATCGCCTGTTACTGCACTCATATTATAGGTTCCTGTTGCAGTACCTTTTCCATTTTGAATATTACTTAAATTATCATCTGGCAATAAATCTACTTTTGCATTTACATTTGCTGATATTGCTTTTATATCTACTTCTTTTGCAAGTTTATTTACTCCAACTCTATATACTGCATCAAATCCTTCTTCAGTTTCATCTAATTTCTTTGCTAACTTACCATTTGCAAATATTCTATCTAAGCTTGCATTTGTAGCCATTCTTGTTACTTCGAATGTATAGTCTTGAGTATCTCCCCATTCTGAAATTACAGTTACTTTAACAGTTTTAATGCATCCATCTCCTGGAACTTCTTCTGATAAAGTTACATCAAATGCATTATCAGTTAACTCAGTTTCTACACCATCTATTGTAACTTTTACTGTTGCATTATTACATGTTGGAATAACATTTTTAATATTTACAGATTCAACTGTTGAACCAACAACTATTGATTTTACATCAGTTGTATCTAATTTTAATGTAGTGTCTCCTTCACCAGAATAACTATATGTTATATCCTCTAAACCTGTTTCAACATGTAGTCTTGCTATTATTAAAGTATATTCTTTTGTTACATTTTCGTCTTCTGCTTGTACTACAAATTTTACTATAACATATCTATTTGCATCATTACTTGCATCCTCTGTTTCATCATTTTCATATAATTCTTCTGGAATAGTTATATACATATTATTGTTGTCTATTGAATATTCTTCTAATGGTCTTTGACTTGTTTCATTACCTATTTTTACTTCTTTTATTTCTTTTATTTTTGTAGCCTCATCTGATGGGATTACCTCTATAACCCATTTACCAAGTGTATCTACTCTAGCACTTGCCATGTATTCTTGTTCTTCATTCAACTCAGCAGCTGAATAGTTATTTACTACTATCTTCTCTAAGTCTATATTTCCTGATGCTCTTTTTACAGTAAGTGTATATTCTTTTGTATTTCCATATTCAGCTTCTACAATTATTGTAAATGTTTTTTCTGTTCCTTCTTCTATTGTATATAATTTTTCTGAATCTAGTTCTGCTCTTTCTTCACCTTCAGTTTGAATATATGCTTTAGCATCATTACATTTTACTTGTAAATCTGTAAATCTTATTCCTTCTACAGTTGAAGGTATTGTTTGAACATCTTGTTTTTCTTGTGAACTATAATCTAATGTTACATTTTGAACAGAATTATCTTTATCGTATTCATATTTAACTGTTGTTAAGCCTGTTTCAACATGTTTTCTTGTTATTTTTACTCTGTAGTCTTTTGTTACACTGTTGTCTTCTGCTTTTAATCTAAAGTTAACCATTACATATCTGTTTAACTCTTTGTTTCCATCTTCTGCTTCATCACTTTCGTATGTTAATCCAGATACTGTAATTTCGTTTCCTTCTATTAAGCTACTTAATTCTGTATTGCTTTCAAATAATTTTGCTGATAATACTTCTTTTACAGTTGCACCTTCATTTTCTGGTGTTACTACTATATTAGCTGTTTTGGCATCTATTCTAATGTCTACTTCATACATTCCTGTTACTGGGTTATATGTAGCAATATTGTCATTTACTATTATTTCTCCGATATCTGTATTTCTTGATGTTCTCTTTACTGAGAAAGTATACTCTTTTGTATTTCCATATTCAGCCTCTACAATTATTGTAAATACTTTTGTTTCTCCTTCTGCTATTTCATATAACTTATCTGGATTTAATAATTCTTTCTCTCCGCCATTTGTTTGAACATATGCTTTAGCATTAGCACATACAGTTTTTATTTCTGATATTTTTATTCCTTCTACATCTGAAGGTATTTTTTGAAGTTCTTGTTCTTCTTGTGATGTGTAATTTAATGTTGTTGTTTTTGTATCAGCATTTTGATCATATCCATATTTTACTGATACTAATCCTGTTTCTGTATGTTTTCTTATTAATTTTACTTTATACTCTTTTGTTACATTTTCATCTTCTGCTGTTACAGTAATTGTTAACTCTATTACTTTTGAATCTTGAGAACTGTCTTCGCTTGCATTGTGTTTATCTGCACTAATTCCTGAAATTGTAAATTTGTTATCTACAATGTCACTTGCAGTTGCAGCAGTTTTAACTTCTGTAACTTTTGCAAGTTCGTTACTTAATGTAACTGTTACTTCTGGATCAACTGTATCTTTTATTGCTAATTCATAAACATCAATTCCATTTTCTTCTTGGCTTTGAGTTACTGTAGTTTCATCTGCTGAAATTGATACTATACTTGTATCTGCTGATTTCTTTCTAACTTTTATAATATATTTTTGAGTTGATCTTTGAGATGTTGTATCTATTACTATTTCAGTTATTTCATCATCAGCTAAACTTACTGTAATACTTCCACCAGATTTTATTTCTTCTCCATTATGTGTTGCTTTTACACCTTCATCTAATTGTATGTTGCTTAATTCAATTTCTGTTGTATCACTTGGAACACTTATTATTTTAGTTGAAAGTGTATCCATTGATGCTCTTGCAAAGTCCTCTGATGTTAATTGTACACTAGGATCAACTTTTCCATTTACATCTAAACCATTTATAGATATTAAGTTAAACTCTTCTACTTTTATAGTAAATGTATATGTTTGTTTATGCTTGCTGTCATCACTATAATAGTTTGGATATAAGCTATATCCTTTAGATACTATTATTGTTTCAAGTTCCATACTTGTTATATCTGAAGCTTGAATTACTTCGTCTTCGTTTACTGTATAGCTTTCTTTTAAGTTTATTTCTAATGAATTTTCAGCTTGTTGTGCCTCTGCTGTTTTCTTTGGTTCTTTTACATTTTTGTCGTTTACTTTTACTAATTGAATGTCTATTAATCCTTCACCAGTTGAAGTTGATGTTAATTTTGCTTGTTCTGTTGTTCTATTAACTATTGCACTATTATCAAATGTTTCTACATCTAGTTCATTTGTAATATCATATAATGTAGTTTTGTCTAATGTTAAATCTACTTCTTCAACTTCTTTTATAGTTAATGTGTATTCTTTTTCAATTCCATCTTCTGTTGTTAATTTAATTTTTACTACTTTGCCATTTACTTCTCCTGCTGTAGTTGGATTGTATTCTTTTACTATACCACTTTCGTATTTTGTAGAATCATCTATTATAACTGTTGCATTTTCATTTGATACTATTAAGTCTTCCATTACTAAGCTTGTCATTCCTTCTGGAACTAGTATATCTATATTTCCGTTATCATCAAATTGACCGAAATCATATATACTATGGCTAACTTCTCCATATTCTCCATCAACTTTAATAGTTAAATTTTCTATATTTGTATTGTAGTTTACTTTTCTAACTTTTAATTCATAATCTTGAGTATTGTTATCAAATTCTGATGTTACTGTTATTTTAAATGATGTGAATTCGCTATCACTTAATTCTACTGGGTTAGTAGTTTCAGCATCTGTAATTTTTTCCTCAGCTTTATATATTTCATAAGTTCCATTTTCTGCTGTTTGTGCAGTTATGAAATATTTATCATCTTGTGAATCTATTACTACATTTTGTGTATATACTACTATTGGATTATTATAGCTTGCACTAGTTACTGATTCTTCTGTTTCTACACCTGTAACAGTTGCTGTCTCTAATAATGCTTTTGTACTACCTTTTTCTACATATACTGTTATAGTTTCTTGTTTTCCAGCTTTTGTTGTGAATGTAAATTCAACTGATGTTAATACGTCTTCTAATCCTTCTTTTGTATTATCTAATAATTCTATATCGCTAAATGTTGTTGTTGTACCACTTGGACTAGCAGTATATTCTTTTCTGTAGTCATTTCCATCATTATCTTTTATATCGTTTGCTACTGCTTTTACTTGACCACTTATTACACTACTTGTTAATGTTTCTAATTTTAAAGTTACTGTTTTTGAATCTGGATGAACTCTAACTATTGTGTTACCTGCAAGTATATCTTCCATTAATAATTCTTTTTCTTCATAAGTTTTAGATTCATTCTTTCCTTGCGCTTTAATAGATTTTACAACTGATTCTTCTGGAGATACTACTATTGTATAAGTTTTTACTGTTCCATCTTCTGCTGTTACTTTTACTTCTATTTCTGTTTCTACATTAGCATTTAAAGTTATTCTATCTTTTACATAAACTTTATCATCATCTGCTATTGCTGCACCTGCTTCTTTTACTTTTGCTAATTCTACTGTTGCTCCTTCATTTTCAGGTGTTACTAATAAGTCAACACTATCAGTTCCTCTTACATCAACAGAATACTTATCGTTTCCTTCATCTTTAAAGTCTTCATCTATTTTTATTACAGTATCTTTTCCTTCTTCTACCTCTAATAATTGTTTTGTTATTTCTGTATTTGCAGATAGTACTTTTACATTTATTGTGTAATCTACTTGTTTTGTTCCATCTTCAGATTCTACTGTTACATTTATTTGAGGTTTGTTTGACCAATCAGTAATTTGTACTGATGAACTTTCTTCGTCATCATAAATTACTGTTGCATCTTTATCTTCTGGTATTACTGTTGCTTGTGCTGGTTTTGAATTTATAAATGTTTCACTTATTCTTACTTCTTTTTCTTCTGAATTTTCTATATCTAATACAGGTACTGTTTCTGTTTTACCATCTACATCAAATTTTACACTTGTAATATTTGCATTGTTAGATTGTCTTGTTACTACTAATATCTTAGTTTTTGTTACTATTCCATCTTCGGCAGTTACTTTTATATACAATGTTTTTGTATCTTTAACTTCTAATTCTAATGATGATATATCAACTTCTCCCTTACCTTTAGCAATTGGTTTTGCACTTGTATTTTGGCTAGGATCAACATCATATATTTCGACTGTTGCATTTGGACTTTCAGCTTTTACTATTAATGAATCTTTTTCCTCTTGGGTTAATTTTTCATCAAATTCATTTACCTCAATAGGTTCTGCATCAGCTATTTCGCTATCTTTAAATAATTCTAATTCTCTTTCTCCTAATTTTATGCTTTCGAATTCTGCATTATCTTCTAATACATCTACTGTTAATGTATATTCTGCTGGTGCAACTAACTCATATTCTGCTGATACTTTAATTGTAATTGTTCTACCAATTATATCTTTTGTTGCAGTATATGTGTATTTTCCGTTTTGACCTTCTCCTACTGGTTTTAATATACTTTCTAAATCAACTTTGTCATCATCAATTGGATTAACTTTAATGTCAGATATTTTAGCATAACTATCTAATAATTGAATTTCTAATGTGTAGCTATCATCATTTTGTATTACTTTTACTGTATAATTGTTTGTTCCTTCTTCATTTACTGCTGTTTCTGTTCTCTCGCTTGGTGTTCCTGTAGCGTTTATTGATTCTATTTCTGTATTTTCTGATTGTTTGTAAATACGTAATACACAAGTTTTAATATCACCATTTTCTGCTTTTACCATTATTGGTACTTGATATAAGTTATCTGTTTCTTTTGTAGGTATTACAGATGTTTCTTTTCCTTGTTCAAAGAATGCTTTTCCACCATTGAAAGATATTGTTGCTTTTTTATTTTTTGTTACTGGTTTTATTGTAATAGATTGATCTAAATCTGCCTCTTTATCATGTAATACTATTTCGTATATTTCTTCTGATACTTTTGTTGATTGAATTTCTGGCTCTTTTGGTGTATCTCCAATAGCTGTTAATGATATATAGTCTATTTCATTATTTGATGATATAACCTTAATTCTTAGTATGTAGTTTTCTTCATATCCATCTTTTGTAGTTACTTTTAATACTACATCTGTTGTTTTATCTGGATCTTCATTAAATTCTTTAGATATTACTAGTTCTGAATTATTTATTTCTGTTGTTTTGTCTTCTTCATCAACTTCTAATTTTTGTATATTTTCGTTTCCTAATTTAACTGTAATATTTGCTAATCCATTTTTATCACTAATTGTTGCATCAAATTCTTCTAAATATGTATCTTTTCCAATTTCTCTATTTGCTGTTAGTTTTCTTCCTAGTTCATCTACTTGTATTTCTTCAATAGAAGATTTTGATATTCTTAATACATATTGTTTTTCTACTTTATTATCTGGATTTAATATTTTTATTATAAATCTATTTTGTATATTTGGTATTGATAAGCTTTCTTCTTTTAATATGTTCTTTGGCTCTGTAGTTGTTGCTAATATTTTTCCTTCTTCGTCTGTTAATTGTATTGTATTTTCCTCATTATTAATAGATATTTCAACCTTAGCTGTTGAAGCTTTTGGATCTACATATTTAGTATATACTTCTTCATTTGCTAATGTTTCTTTATTATATACTTCTTTTGATGATAAAGTTTCATCATTTACTTTTACAATAAGTTCTTTGTATACTACTAAAGTAAATTCATATTCTGATCCATCTTCTGCTGTTAATGTTACCTTTAATTCTTGTATAGATTCTGTTAAGTCTAAATCTTTAACTGTCCATTTATTTGTATCAGGATCTTTTGTAACAGTTAATTCTTTTCCATCTTTATCTTCTACTTTTACAGTGTCATTAAATTCTAATTCTATGTTTAATTCTCCTGTTGCCTTTGAGCCTGCTACATCTATTGAGAATTTCATGTCATCTTCTTTATCTTGTTTTGCTACATATTGTGAATCTGTATCTTCAATATACATATCTTTAATTCTTAATGAATTGTCTGATACTATGTTTATAGTTAATTCTTTTTCTTCTTTTGTTATTTTATTTGTTGCTGTTACGATTGCTGTTCCTAATTCTTTTGCTGTTATTTCTACTACGTTTACATCAGTAATTTCTGCTAATTCTGCCTTATCTACCTTATAATCGTATTCATTTGCATCTACTATTTTATTTCCAAATACATTGAATTCACTTACATTGCTTATTACTGCAACTTTAGTTTTTTCGGCTTCTAAAGTTTCTACTTCTTCTCCTACAAGTAATACCTTCCAATCTTTGCCTACTCTTACTGCTTCTGGATTTATTTCAAATTCTGTATTTCCAACTTTAGTATATGTTCTGCTTAATTCATGAGTTGGTGTTTCTGGTTTTGCACTTGTTCCATTTCCTAATTGTCCTTTTTCATTTGCCCCTGCAGCAAATACTTCTCCATTTACACCTATATAATATGTGTTAGTATATCCTGCACCCATTGTAAATACATTTGTTGCAACTGATTTTATATTATCTTGTAATACTGCACTACTATTTGATCCTAATTGGCCGTAGTTATTATTTCCAAATGTGCATAGTGTGCTATCTGCTGCTAAACACATGTATGAAGCTTGGTTTACAGCAATATCAACTATATTTTTGTTTGCTACTTTTATAGCTGGTACACATGTATCATTATCTACTAAGTATACAATTCCATTGCTTGTTAATACTAATGTTTTTTCAGCTCCTGTTGCAACTTTTATTGCATTTGATATTACAGGAATTTCGTTTGCTTTTCCGTCTTTTAAAATGTATGCCTTTCCATCTGAATTTACTATACCGCTATAGTTTCCACCAGCTGATACAGATATTACTCTTCCTTTTACTGGTCTTATAACTGTTGGAGTAGCTATAATTCCTGTCTCGTCTGTTACTTCAATTCCTAATTGTCCTTTTGAATTATCTCCCCATACAAATACTGTTCCTAAATTATCTAATGCTATTGCATGTTTACTTCCAGCATCTACTTGAGTTACATTTTTTATTTGATTTGCATTTATTTGGTTAACTTGGTCTTTATTTGATACATTTATTATTCCTAATTGTCCGTTTGAGTTATCTCCATAAGTCCATACTGTTCCATCATAATTTATTGCTACTACAAAATCGTCTCCGGCTTTTACTGTTTTTAATGATAAACTATCATTTACTATTAGTGGAACATCACTGCTCTTAGTATGTTCGTTATTACCAAATATGTACATTAGTCCTTTTCCATCTGTTACTATAGCAAATCCGTCTCCACCCTCAATAGCTGGAGCATGTGATAAGCCTTCTGGTAATACTTTTACTATTATACTACATACTTTTCCAAAATCATCTTTAGAGTTAATTCTAGTTGTACCAACTGAAACTGCTGTTATTATACCGTTTTCATCAACTGTTGCAATATCAGGGTTTGCTGATTCGTATGTGAATTCTGTATTATCTTTATGTAATACATTTAATTTATATTTTCCGTTTGCACTAATCTTATAAGTTCCATCTACATTTAATATAATTTCTTGTTCACTTAAGTATGATGTATCTTCAGAAATTTTAACTGGTATAAAGCTATTTGTTATGCTTATTCTATCTAAGTTTCCATGGTTATAATCTCCAAATCCATATACAGTTCCGTCTTTTGCTATTGCGGTAGAATATGTTGTTCCAGCATCTGCTCTCATAACATTACTTTCTAATGTTGCAACTTTTTCAAATGTACGAGAAATACTTGTTTCTGTTCCTTGTCCTAATTGGCCGTAGTTATTAGAACCAGCTGAATATAATTCTCCGCTTGTTGTTACTATTTGTGTATGATTTGATCCTACTGATGCATTTTGTACTTTTAATTCATTTTGAACCTTAGTAGGTGTACTTATTTTGGTATCTGGTCTATTTAAGCCTAATTGTCCATCTGTGTTATTTCCCCATACCCATAAACCGTTATCTGTATCTATTGCAAGGCTTACACCTTTTCCTGCTTCTACGTATGCTATTTTTGCATCTATAGTTATTTTATTAAAGGTTGTTCTATTTGGAATATTAGCTACACCTAGTTGTCCTGATTCGTTATTTCCAGCTGTATACACATCTCCATTTGCTAATAGAATCATTGAATGATCGTTACCTGCAGCTATATCTATAGCATTTGAAATATTATTTACTTTTACTGGTGATGTAGTAGTTCTTGTTGAGCCAATTCCTAAACCACCTTTTTCATTTAATCCCCATGCATATACATATCCATCTTTAGTTAATGCTAAGCAATGATCTGTTCCAGCAACTATTTTTACTATGTTGCTTAATGAACTACATTTTACTACTTCATTGTTTGTTGATGTACTTGTTAAATATCCTAGTCTATATCCCCAAGCATATACACTTCCGTTAATATCTACTGCAATACTGAAGTTATCTCCTGCAGCAACAGATATTATTGGTCCTGTGCCTTCTGGGAAAACTACTTGAGTTGCTTCATCTGAGTATTCTACTCTTGTACCATTTATATCTTTTGCACATGTTTGTCCATAAGTGTTATCTCCATAAGCCCAAACTGTTCCATCTGATTTTAATATTAATGTATGAGATTTTCCACTTACTGTCATTGGTGAAATTATTTTTTCTTGTGGTAGTGTTACAGCCTCTGACATTTCTGCCTCGTCTGGTAATACTGTTACTTCTACTACACTATTGTTTCCATCATCTGTTGTTACTAATATACTTGTTGTTCCTGCGTTTACAGGATTTATTTTTATTTCATCATTGTTTATTCCTATTTTGCTTACACTTGCAACACTTAAATTTGTTGATGTTGCACTTGCTATGTTTACTTTTGGATCTTTAATTAAGTTTAATTGGTTATTTTGACCTTTTATATTTATAGAATCTTCATTTTCTTTTAGTGTTACACGGTTAGCATCTAATTTTATTCCTTCTGTTCCAACTCTAACATAATCTGTACTATCTATTGCTAATCCATTTCCTAATTGTCCGCTTGTTCCTAATCCCCAAGCATATAGATATCCGTCTTTATCAACAATTATTGAGAATTTATTACCTGCTGAAACTAGCATTCCTTCAACTATTCTATCATCTTCAGTTACTTGATGTGCTCTACTATAGCTTGTTCCTACTGCAACCTCGTTATTTTTCAATTCACCATAAGTGTTGCTTCCCCAAGTATATCCTCTTCCATATTTATCTAATGCTATTGTATGTGTATCTCCAGTATATACATCAACTATATCTTTTAATACATCTCCATCTGCACCTTTTACTTGTACTGCTCCATCTTTTCTGTTTACAGTTTTTGTGTCATCATTTCCTAATTGTCCATTTGTTCCTGCACCAACTGTAAATACTGTTCCTTGGTCTGTTAAGAATGCAGTATGTCCGCTACATTTATAATCACTTGTTCTTGTTATTTTTATTATTTTTACATCATCGTCTGAATTGAATGTTAATTCTTTTCCTGCTTGTAAGTTACTACTGCTACTTGAAGCATATGAGCTTAAGTTTATGCTATATACTTTTCCATCTTTTGTTAAAACATATTCATTTGTAATATCTACTGCATCATCAATTATATCGCTTATATCTAGTTTGTTTATTTCTGTTATTTTGTCAGGAGTAGAGTTATATATATAATATGAATCTCCAAAATACCATAAATGTCCATATTTATCTAATGCTAAACTATAATATTCTCCTACTGCTATTTTTACTATATCTTTTAAGTCTTCTACTTTCTTTGGTAAATATTGATAACTTGAACTTGTTGTATAACCTAATTGATTATAGTAATTATATCCACAGCTATATACATCTCCATCTGTTGTTAACATTAATGTATGTCTATTTGATGTTGCTATATCTGCAATTATTACTTTTTCTCCATTTTCATTTGTTATATCTTCTAATTCGTAGTTGTTTGTTTTTGTATCCCATTTATACCAATATCCAGTAGTTGAATCTCTTTGAATTAGTTTTTGTCCATTTAAATCTGTATAATAATTTCCTGATACATAGTAGTATTCATTTCCTGCTTCATCTACATATATTTGTTTACCATTTTCGTCTTGTGCTAGAGTACCATCTTCATTTGTTTTAGCTACTGGTAAAGTAGTTACTTCTATTTTTTGCGCAATTCTTGCTTGTTGTGGTTCAGATATATATCCTGTTGATAATATACCTAATTCACCATAATCATTATCTCCCCATACCCAAACTGTTCCATCTGATTTTAGAGCTAATGTATGATCATCTGTTGATTCTACTTTTGGCATAACTTTAGCATCGTTACCTTGTGGTTTTACCTCTACAAATAATTTTGCGTTTACACTAGTATCATTATATGTTGCAACTACTGCTGTCTCACCCATTTTTTCTTTTGCTGTTAATTTATTAGTTGCACCTGTTGTTTGTGATAAATCTGCTAAGTCGTCATTAACTATAGTCCAATCGATGTTATCATCTTCTACTTCTCTAATATTATCTAATCTTAAATTGAATGATTCTAATAACGCAACTTTTAAATCTACGCTTTCTAATTGATTTAAGAATACTTTTGATTTTTCTTCTCCATTTACTAATATTGTAGCATAGCTTTCACCAATTAATTTTGGTGTATAGTAATAGGTATCTTTTTCTCTATTTCCTAATAAACTATATTGTCCATTATATCCAAATGCAAATACTGCACCATTTTTTGTTATTGCATATGAACGAGAGTATGAGCTTGAATATTTTGTTGTGAAAATGCTCTCTATTTCAGATAATTTTTCTATTTTTGTTGGTTTAATTGCTTCAGATGTATTTAGTGTATTTCCTCTACCTAATGCATTTGTACTTGTTCCAAAAGAATATACATTTCCTTTATCATCTTTTAATAATGCAAATTTTACACCTGCTTCTATATCAACTATTTTTGCATCGTCATCTAATTCTATATCTAATTTTGTAGGTACTGTTGTTTCTGAACCTGTTACTCTGTTGCTTGTATTTGCAATCCATGTATATACATTACCTTTGCCATCTAATGCCATGAAATATCCATTATATAAACTTGATGTATATTGAGATTTAGATATTTCAACAATATTTTCTAATCCTTCTATAAATGCAACTTCATTAGGTCCCTCATATTGCCAAATTCTTCCGTCTTTTGTAAGTATTAAGTTTCCTCTTATTTCATTTGCTGTAAGTCCTGGTATGTACACTAGTGTTGCATATTTATTTGCCTCATAGCCCCATACATAAACATTTCCGTCTTTATCTAAAGCTAAAACTGTTTCATCTATTGCTTCTACTTTTACTATGTTATTTAAATCTTCATATGCTATTTTTCCTGACTCATCTGTTACTTGTTTTTGTACTTTTACAAGTTTTTCTGAGTCTTTTGTTGTTCCATCTCCTAATTGTCCATAAGCATTTCTTCCCATTGCCCATACTTGTCCATTTTCATCTACTAACACTGTAAAGTAATAATCTGCAGCAACATCTATATATTTTCCGTCTAAAGCTAATTTTTGAGGTTGTGCTATTTTTGTACCTTTTCTTCCCATTTCGCCATATTGATCATATCCCCAAGCCCAAACGCTTCCATCAGATTTTAATGCTACTGTGTGATTATATCCGGCTGATACTTTTGGTGTTGTTACTTCTTTTTCAGTTAATACATTTACTGTTGCTCTTAAAGTTACATCTCTTTCTTCAGATGTTCCTTCAACATAAGTTTTTCCAGATTTAACACCTTTTACTATATTACCTTCTACATTAACTAATGTTTCATCTAATGAACTGTATGTTAATTCTACGTCTTCTTCATCACTATGTAATAAGTTAAATCCATAATTATATTTTGCTGTTAAAGTTTCTGTTGCGTTTTCTTTTAAAGTTATTTCATGTTTGTTTAAATAAACATAATCAAAGCTTATGCAACCTAAAGTAGTAGTAGTTGTTGTATCTGATTTTCTGTTTCCTAATTGTCCATAATTATTTTTTCCTACTGTCCATACTGTTCCGTCCATTTTTACTGCAACATAGAATCCATTAGAACCACCTATTGCCATTACATCATTGAAATTATCTTCCTCACCTGTTGCTTTTAATGTTGTTATTGAAGGATTTGTATTGTTTATATTTGCTACGTATCCAACTGTACCATCTGCATAATGTACCATTGCTCCTCTATTAGAGCTTACAGCTACTACATCAACAACATTTTCTATTCCTGATACAATTTTGCCATTTCCGCTTATTCCAGTTCCAGCTGCCCAAATTCTTCCGTCTGATCTTAATGCTACTATATATGATGTACTGTCTCCTGATATTTTTGTAATATTTCTTACAGCTGGGTTAGTAATCTTAGTTGGAACTTTTATATATGAACCACTTAGTCCAGTAACTCCACTAGAATTACTTCCCCATACAAATACATCTCCTGTTTCAAGTAATGCAAATGCTGTATCGTCTCCTGCCTCTATTTGTTTTATTTTAATACCATCTAAGTTTGTTAAATCTATTTTTGTTGCAACTAGAGAATCTTCTGTTTTACCAGTTCCTAATTGATAGTATCCTCCATCTCCCCAAGTCCATATGTTTCCTTCACTATCTAATGCCATTGCAAAATTTCCACCAGCTGATACTGATACTATTTTTGTATTTGCATCGAATCCTTGTACTTGTTGTACATCTATTTCTTTACCTGTTACTACAGAAATTTCATCTGTATTAGTTCTTGTTCCATTTCCTAATTGTCCATAGTAATTATATCCCCAACTCCATACTGTTCCATCATCTTTTACTGCTAATATGTAGTCTTCTCCTGCAGATATATCTACTATATCTTTTAATCCTTGTACTTGTGTTGGAATTATTACTTTATCGTTTGATTGAGAAGAATCTGTAATTCCTAAATATGAATTCTTTCCCCATACCCAAACTGTTCCATTTGCTTTTAATGCAACTGTATAATTTTGTAAGCTTTCTATTTTTGGTTCTGCCATATATCTTGGATCTTTAACTCTTATATTGATGTTTACAGAGTTTTTGCTACTACTGATTGTTGCCATTGTTTTTCCCATTGCAACACCAGTAACTTTTCCTGTTTCTTTATCATAAGTAGCAACTTTTTCGTTAGCAATTTTTATATCTAAAGTATCTATTGCGCTTCCTTTTTCTGCTTTATATAAGTTTACTCTTCCTCCTGTTATATATCCACCTTCTTGAATTAACTTAATTAAGTCTTTTGTTTCTCCAATTTTTATAACTATGTCTTCACCTGTAATAGATTTTACACCTATACTTCCTATGTAATCAGCTTTATTTCTTGTTCCATCTCCTAATAATTTAAAGTTGTTATTTCCTTCTGTATAATCTTCTCCTACTACATCTGTTCCTGCATATCCCCAACCTAATACATATCCATCTGCATTTATTGCATATGCTGTATCATAGTTTCCTGTTGTACCTTTTGAATCAATTCCAGGAATTGATGAACTTGTTATTTTATCTATTGTTTCATTTATTCTTTTATCGTTTTCTGGATCAGTTGGTTCAACCATAACTAATTTTGTTGGTGTGTCAACCGTACCATTAGATGTTCCATTTCCTGCTTGACCTATATTATTTTGTCCCCAACTATATGCAATATTATCTTTGTCTATTATGTAGTATGTTTTATTTAAAATTGCTATATTATCTTTACTTGAATCCGTTCTTATCGTTATACTTTCATCTAAAGAAACTTTGCTAGGAGTTTTTGTTTCATCCCATGTATATACATCACCATTTGTTGCTAATGCCATAGATACACCGTTTCCAGCTTCTATTTCTTGTATTGTTACACTATCTTCAAAAGATACTTGATTTATTTGCGTGAATTCAAAGCCTGAACCTTCGGTATCTCCCCAAGTCCAAACTTTTCCACTATCATCTAACGCAAGTATATGGTTATATCCTGCTGACACTTGTTTTATAGTAGGTAATTTATTATCTTCAGATGGTTTCAATTCATCTATTTCTCTAATAGATGTAAATCCTAAATCGTTATAATATCCTAATTGTCCATCTGAGCTATCTCCTATACCTAATACGTCACCACTGTCTGTTACCATTAAAGTATAATCTGCTCCACAACTAATTTGTTTTATTTTAGTACTGTTTGGTATATCAACTTTTTGTGCATATAATTCTGTTCTTTTTTCAGTACTTCCTATTTGTCCAAAGTAGTTGTAACCCCACATATATACTTCACCATTTTGGGTTAATGCTGCTGCATGATATTCACCTGCTGCAATTTGCTTTACATTATTTAATGGGGTATCTTCTCCTATTAATACAGGACTTTTATTTGAACTATCATTTAATGTACCGTTACCTAATTGTCCTTTATTATTTTGTCCCCATGCCCATACATTACCTTGGCTATCTAGTGCTATTGTAAAATTAGCACCTGTTACAACCGAAGCAATACTAGGATCTCCTAATATCTTCTCCTCCTCTTCTTCATCGCTTGAAGCTCCGTTGTCATCTCCTGAAATTAATTCCATTTCAGTATTCATAGTATTCACATTATCTCCTACATTACTTGCGAATACTAACATTAAAAAGATGCAAAATACTACAATAACTGCTGTTATTGCAATCCATCTTTTAATTTTTTTCTCTCGACTTTCTAAGTTATTCATGGCTTTCTCCCTTTTTCTTTAGATTTTGTATAATTTCATACAATATACTTTTATTTTAGCTTTTTTTCGAGCTAAGTCAACAGCCATGCTACTCTTAAGTATATATATATATAGTATATTCTATTAGGGATATTGAGGTCTTTAAAGTTCACTTTCTATTTGTTAAGTTTATTTTACATTTACTTTACATTTAGCCCTGTTTTCTTTATTTTTGCTAGGGAATACTAGGTTTTACGTGTTTTATTAACACATTATTTTTAGTTGAATATATTAAAAAAGATGGGTTACCTTCGAAAAACGGGTTGCATGCCATGCAACCCCTACATCAAAATTCGAAGAATTTTGTATTATTCACTATTCATTTTTCACTATTCACTAATGTTTTGTATGCCTATGTGGTGCGGGTCGATGTGGGCATCGACCCCTACAATGTTTGCAATATTATTTTGTAAAGGAGATTTTATTATGAATATGTTCGAAATGACTTCAATTATTCCTACAAATATTAATTATACTTATGAAATTATGAGGAATAACCTTGACTTATTAAAGGCCATATACCCCTTTTTAGAAATAGGTTCTATAGGAAATAGTGTGCTTGGAAAGAAAATTCCTTACATCCGTATAGGTAAAGGAAAAGAAAAAGTATTTTATAGTGCAGCAATTCATGCAAATGAATGGATTACTGCCGTATTATTAATGAAATTTATAGAAAACTTTTGCTATGCATATATTAATAATAAAAATATTAATGGCTATGATATACCTTATATTTTCAATAATACGTCAATTTACGTCGTACCAATGGTAAATCCAGATGGTGTAGATTTAGTAAATGATGCAATCCCTAAAAATACTGATATTTATAGTTCTGTAAAGGATATCGCAAATAAATATCCTTCTATTCCATTTCCCTCTGGTTGGAAGGCAAATATACAAGGTGTGGATTTAAATTTACAATTTCCTGCACGGTTGGGAAAAAGCAAAAGAAATAAAATATTCCCAAGGTTTTACTACTCCTGCCCCTAGAGATTTCGTAGGAGACGGTCCTTTAAGTGCTCCTGAGGCACTTGCGCTATATAATTTTACTCTACAACATGATTTTAATTTAGTTATTGCATATCATACTCAAGGTAAAGAAATATACTGGCAATTTGAAGATTATACCCCTTTAGAGAGTAAAAAAATTGCTGATACCTTTGCTAATATTAGTGGCTACACGGTCGCAGATACGCCTTATAATTCTAGCTTTGCAGGATATAAAGATTGGTTTATACAAGATTATAGACGTCCTCGGATTTACAATAGAAGCAGGATTAGGGGAAAACCCGCTTCCAATATCGCAATTTAATGAGATTTATAATGATAATATTGGTATATTATTAGAAGGAGCCGTTATTTAGGAGCACGGCCTTCGGAGCGCGGAACGACGAGGGCGTCGTTCCCTACAGTCATGCAATGACGTTGTCTGTTCCCTACAATCACAGAATAATGGGGCGTCGTTCCCTACAATTATTGGGTATGCCTGCCTTTGAAGCGCGGAACGACGTTGGTCTGTTCCCTACAATATACAAAAATAAGGGGTTTGGTGTTATACCAAACCCCTTATTTTTTAATTACATTTTTATAACAAAATCTTCATTTTCTTGTGCATTTATTTTGTATGTTTCTGTTCCGTCTTTTGTTACTATTTCTACATTTTCTCCATCTAGTTTATTTGCTATTTTGCTGTTTATTACTATTTCTATGTCTGAGTTTTCTTCTTGATATTCCTTTATAGAAATTGTTCTTTCGTTTTTGCTTATCTTTTGTTTTTCTAATAGTTTTCTTTCTTCGTTTGTTACTGCATATATTTCAACATTTTTCTTTGTGAATAGTGATATTAATAGTAGTAATAGACCAGTTATTCCTAATCCTGTTGCTGCAGGAATTAATGCATCTTTTACATTATCTTGGTTAACTTCGTCTTTTTCACCTAAAGTTTCTACAGGTCTTGTAACTTTTACTGTAAATGTTGCTGTATGTTCAACACCATTTTTATCTATATAAGTTATTGTTACTGTTTGTGTTCCTACTTTATCTGGATTAAATCCACTTATCATATCTTCTGTTACTGGAATTTCTTCTACAACATTTCCTTCTTCATCTCTTATTGTTAATGTAACATCTGATAAGTCTAAATCTTTGCCTTTTTCTACTTCTAATTTTCCATCTGGAATATTTACTTCAGCTTTTTCAATTTTTTCATATTGCGCTTGTATTGTTAAATCCTCTTCTACTACACTAAAATCTCTATTCCATCCTAAGAATTTATATCCTTTTCTATCTGCTACTATTGGAGCTGTTGCATAACTTCCTTTTTTAACTCTCTCTACCTTTAATACTGCTCCATCATAATCTATGAAAGTAACTGTGTATGTCTCTGTTTCGCTTGTGTCTGGATTTGTTGGTGTTGATGGATTTGATGGATTGCTTGGTTGACTTGGTTGATTTGGATTTGTTGGATCATTTGGTTTTATTTCTTGATTTTCCTTTACAGTTACAGCAAAGCTTGTTGTTTTTTCTTCATAAGTTACTGTTATAACTTGTGTTCCAACTTTATTTGGATCAAATCCGCTTATCATTTCTTTTGTTACTTCAATTACTTCTGTTCCACTTAATCTTGTAACTTTTATAGTTGCACCTGTTAAGTCTAAGTCTTGTCCTTGTGTGTATTCTGTTTTATTTGGGAATGTGTTCATTGATATTCCTATAAGCTCGTCAACTACTGTTACATCAAATGTATCTGTAGCATCTTCATATGTTACTGTAATTGTTTGTTTACCTAATTTTTGTTTGTCATATCCAGATACCATTTCTCCTGTTATTTCTACTTCGTCTTCTTTTGCTCCACTTGCCATTACTTTTGCTACTTTTCCACCTGCTAAATTGATTTCTTCTCCGTATTTATATGTTAATTTATCTGGTAGAGCTGTTATTTCTATTTTTCCTGTCCAGTAATCTTTAACTGTTACTGTAAATGTTGTTGTTTGTGTTTTTGTTTCTCCATCTTCAGTATAAGTATATGTTACTGTTAATTCTTGATCTCCTAATTTATATGGATCATATTCTGTAACTTTTACAGATGAATCTGTCATACTTAATGGTATTTCATCACCAGATTTACTTATTATTACAATTTCTCCATCACTTAAATCTAATGAATCTCCATAATTATATACATCTTTTGGACGTTTGCTTACTTTTATTCCAGCTGTACCATCTATTACTGTTATTTTAAATGTATCTGTAAAGTTTGTGCCTTTCTTTGTTACTGTTACTGTCTTTTCTCCAACTGAATCTGTATTAGCTCCTGTTATTGTATATTCTCCTGCTGCTAATACTGTTCCTTCTTTTCCACTCTTCATTACATTTCTTACTTCTATATCGCTAAAATCTACTGTTTCGTTTACTTTGTATACTCTTCTTGCTGGCTCTTTTGTTATTTCTATTCCTATTACTTCATCTTTTACATTTATTGTATAGCTATCTGTTTGTCCTTCATATGTTACTATTACTGTTTGTTGTCCTAATTCTGTCATGCTAAATCCTGATAACATTTCATCTGTTAATAATACTTTTTCATCTGGTGTTCCACCTACATATTTTACTATAATATATAGGTTTTCATTAGTATCTTTATCTTTTACATTTATTGTATCTCCATATACATACTCTGTTTGTAGTTTGTTTGGATATTCTATTTTTATACTGCTTATAACATCACTAATTGTTATTTGGAATGCATTTGTCTTTATAATATCTCCATATTTTACTGTAATTTCTTTTGTACCTAAAGCATCTAAACTTTCAAAATTTGTTATATCACTGTTTGATAACATATCTGTTGTCATTGCTATTGTTTCAGGATTTTTTACACCTGATGCCCATATTATTGTTATTTCTGCATCAGATAATTCTATTGAATCCCCATAGTTATATGCTGTTTTTGATGGTGCTTTAACTGTAATATCTTTTATATAGTCTGCTTTTACAGTAATTTGTTGTTTTGCTGTTTGTTCTCTATATGTTACTGTTATTATTGTATTATCTATTTGTAAGTTAGTTGATGGATTAAATGTTACATCTTGTGTATCGTTTTTATCTGTTATTTTTATTGTTCTTGTTTCTCCATCATTATAGTGTACTTCTATTTCCATTCCTGTTGGATCAAAATCTTGTCCTTCTATATAATCTACTTTGTCTGGACCTTTTGTTATTGATATTTTATCTATTGCTCTTGCTTTTACATTTACTGTTAATGTTGTAGTTGGTGCTTCTCCACTAATATCAGTTCCTGTATATTTTATTGTTACTGTTTCTTGTCCTATTTTTGTTAATGTATCTCCTGATACATAAATTATTTCATAATTCTCTATTTCTTCTTCTGTTCCATCATTATATGTTGCTGTTACTACCATTCCTGCTGTATTAATTGTTTCGCCTTCAACATAATCCATATCTGTTGGATCATTTGTAACTGCTATTTTTGTTACTACTTTTGATTTTACTTCTACTGTTGTTGTTGCTGTTGGTTTTGCACTTCCTACTTCTATATCAGTTCCTGTGTATGTTATTGTTATTGTTTGTGTTCCTACTTCGTTTAATTTTGCTCCATCTTCTGGTTCTGTTGTATAATTTGTTATTTGTGCACTTGTTCCATCGTTATATGTAGCTGTTACTATCATTCCGTCTAAATTTAATTCTTGTCCTACTACATACTCATGTTTACTTGGTTGTGTTGCCTTTATTTCTGTTACTATTTTTGCTATTACTGTTACTTCTGTTTTTGCTGTTTGTAAATTTTCTGCTGCATCATTACCTGTGTATGTTACTGTTATTGTTTGTGTTCCTACTTCATTTAATTCTGCTCCATCTAATGGATTTGTTGTATATTCACTACTTGACAATGTTCTTGTTGATTCATCATTATATGTTGCTGTTACTGTCATTCCTGCTAAATTTAATTTTTGTCCTTGTATATATTCATTTGTACTTGGTTTTGTTACTTCTATTTTTGTTACTACTTTTTTTGCTACTGTTATTTTTTGTTCTGCAGTTTGATTTCTATATGTAACTACTACTTTTGTATCTGTAGTTTGTAAATTTGTTGATGGATTAAATGTTACATCTTGTGTATCGTTTTTATCTGTTATTTTTATTGTTCTTGTTTCTCCATCATTATAGTGTACTTCTATTTCCATTCCTGTTGGATCAAAATCTTGTCCTTCTATATAATCCACTTTGTCTGGACCTTTTTTTATTGATATTTTATCTATTGCTTTTGCTTTTACATTTACTGTTAATGTTGTAGTTGGTGCTTTTCCACTAAAATCAGTTCCTGTATATTTTATTGTTACTGTTTCTTGTCCTATTTTTGTTAATGCATCTCCTGATACATAAATTATTTCATATTTTTCTGTTGATACCTCTGTTCCATCATTATATGTAGCTGTTACTATCATTCCTGCTTTATTAATTGTTTCGCCTTCAACATAATCCATATCTGTTGGATCATTTGTAACTGCTATTTTTGTTACTACTTTTTCTACAACTGTTACACTTGTTTGTGCTGGTTGTAATTCTGCTCCTGCATCTTCTCCTGTATATGTTACTGTTATTGTTTGTGTTCCTACTGAGTTTAATTCTGTTTTATCTTCTGGAGATGTTGTATATTTATCTTTTCCTATCTCCTGTTCATCTCCATCATTATATGTTGCTGTTACTGTCATTCCTGTTAAATCTAATTTTTGTCCTTTTACATATTCTTTTTTAGTTGGTTGTGTTACTTCTATTTTTGTTACTACTTTTTTTGCTACTGTTACACTTGTTTTTGCTGTTTGTAATCCTTCTACTGCATCATTACCTGTGTATGTTACTGTTATATCTTGTGTTCCTACTTCATTTAATTCTGCTCCATCTAATGGATTTGTTGTGTACTCTTTTGCTGTTAATTGTCTTTCATCACCATTATTATATGTGGCTGTTACTACCATTCCTGTTAAATCTAATTGTTGTCCTTCTATATATTCTTTATCTGTTGGTTGTTCTGTTATTTCTATTTTTGTTACTAATTTTCTTTGTACATCTATTTTTACTGTTGCTGAATGGTTTTTGTAATTTACTGTTATTTCTTTATTATCTGTAGTTAATGCTCCTGATGGTTCAAAAGTTACTCCAGCTTCTTCATATTTTTCTTTAATTACAGTTGAATTTCCTGCTGCAAATTTTACTTTTATTTCCATTCCTGTTGGATTAAATGAATCTCCTTCATAGTATGATGTGTTTGTTGGTTGTGTTTGTATTTCAATTCCTGTTATTGCATTTTCTTTTACTGTAACTTTTACTGGAATGTTTTCTACTACTTTGTAGTGCTCTTCATCTACTGGAGTAAATGTCATTGTTGTTTCGTATATTCCATTATTTACTGTTGCTAATGGTAATACTTCATTTTCATCTGTCCATGAAAATCCTGTATATTTATTTATATCTATTGAACTTAATTCATATCCTTCATATCCTGCTAAATCTGTTGGTACTGTGTATTCTGGTGTTGCTTTAACTACTGTTACTTCTATTTGTTGTGTTACTGTATCTACACCATCAGTATATGTGAATGTAATGTATTGTGGGCCAAGAACTTCACTATTAAAACTATGGCTTATTGTAAATCCATTTTCATCAAATGAATATGGTCCTGTTTCTCCACTTAAATATCCAATGTAGAATTCTGCATCATCAAAACTTAATTCTTCTTTGTATTCATATTCTGTTTTTAAATTTGCTATTCTTAAACTTGTTAATTCATTTTTTATTTTTACTAATATAGTTCCCTTTATTACGCCATCATCGTATGGATAATTTACAACTAGTTCTTGTTTATCTAAAGATGTTTTATTAAAAGTTGTTACATCAAGCCAACTAAGTTGTAAATTTTTAGTATCTCCTGTTGTTCCATCTGCCATTATTTCTGTTACTGTAATTCCATTTAAATCTTCTTGTGTTATATCCTTGTTATATTTTACTTTTAATGGACTTTCTGACATATTTATTTTGATATCTACAACTGTATTTTCTACTTTTATATTATAATTTGTAGTTTTATTTGCATAAGTTACTGTTAATGTTTTATTATCTGTAGGTTTTGTTAAGTCAACTTCACTTCCATCTTCTTCTGTAACACTAACATCATCTGAAGTCATAGCTATTTCACCTAAAACTACACCACTATGGAATCCAATTACTTTAATAGCTCCACTTTTTGTAAAAATTTCTCCTGCTTTGAATGTTTTTTCAGGTTGATTTTCGTCAGATATTTCTATGCTTCCTATCATATCATTAACAACTATATTGAAAGAAGTTGTTAATGGAGTACTTTTTTCATCTTCTTTATATGTTATTTCAATTTTTTGAATACCTGCATATTTTTTTAGAGTTGCATTATAATATGGACTGTCTACATCTTCAATATCTGCTTGATTATTGCTTAAAGTTATTTTTTTATCGTTTAATGCAAGTTCTCCTATTTTACCAGATTTTCTTACAGTTTTTATAAATAGTTCTTCTACTGGTATTTCGTCTCCATCACTAAATTCAGGATACATTTCTAATACATTATCTTTATCATAGAAAGATATTTTTTCAACTGGATCTATTACAGTAATTGGTAAATTTACTGTTTGTCCTTCATATTCGAATGTTAATTGTGGATGGTCTATATCTGCAAAAGCTCCTTCAATATCTCCTGTTTTTACTGTTACATCTTTATCTGTCATTGATATATCTTTTTCTGAATCATTTGTATATTTTGCTGTAAGTAATCCATTTTCTAGACTTATCTTATCTCCATGTGTATATGTTTGGTCTTTTGTAGGATCTATTTTTACTGATAATTCTTTTACTGTAGGTAACATATCTATACCTTGTAATGAAAAATATTTTCCTAAATCTCTATAAAAAATATTATTTTCAAAATCATATATCTCAAATAAGTCTGCGCTTGCATCTATATCTATCATTCCATTAGTTATTTGATCTATATTTGTAATTGAGTCATCAACAATAAAGCTTATTGTACAAATTAACATTTCGTCAGTAGCTGTATATGATGTACCACGACTGTCTAAGAATTCTAATACCATCGTTCCATTTTCTACATTTGACCAATCTGTATCTGCTGATTGATCAATGCTAACTTTAAATGTACTTGGTAATGAATCACCCATATTCTCAGTAAATTCTTCAGCATCTCTAGCTGTATCTAAATATTGTTTATTTCTACGAGCATATTGATATGCCGGAGTAAGTTTTTCTGGGTCAAATTTTATTGGCAACACAAAAGATGTAAAGTTCATATTTTTAATTAATATATCGAATGATATAGCTTTATATTCTTCATCATCATCATACCATACACCTTTGGTTCGATTTAGTCTTAATATAAGACCACTTTGAATATCCGCTCCTCTAGATATCTTCAATAATCCAAAATTTGGCATTATACTCACCAGTATGGTAATTATTAGAAGTATGCTAATTATTCTTTTTGTTTGTGTTTTTAATTTTTCCATTAAACTCTCCTCCAGATATTAGATTTACTTATATCTCTATTGCAAAATATACTTATACCAAGGGCATAGATTATATGCCCTTAGTATTCAATTTACATATTTTTAATTTTTATGCTGAATTTTTTGCCTTCTTCATATTTTACTTTGTATGTTGCTTTTTTACCTTTAAATACTATGTCTACCATTTCTTCGTCTAATTTTTCTGTTATTTTTTGAGATAATACAACTTCTATGTTTGCATTTTCTAAATCTTTTTCGTATTTATCTAATTCTATTCTTGCATTGTTTTTGCTTATTTTTTCTGTTCCAATTAATTTTCTTTCTTTTTCTGTTAATGCATATATTTCAACATTCTTTCTTGTTACCCAAGCTATTAATAACATTAATAATGCTACTCCGCCAACACCTGCTGTAACTGGTAATACTATATCTTTAAGTATACTGCTATCATCTTCTTTAATTTCATCTTTTACACCTAATGTTTCAACTGGTCTTGTTACTCTTACTTTAAATGTTGCTGTATATTCAAATCCATTTTCATCTACATAAGTTACTGTTACTGTTTGTGTTCCAACTTTGTTTGGATCAAATCCACTTATCATATCTTCTGTTACTGGAATTTCGTCTATATCATTTCCTTCTTCATCTTTTATAGTTAATGTAACATCTGATAAATCTAAGTCTTTACCTTTTTCTACTTCTATAACATTATCGTTGTTATTATCATTATTATCATTTCCTGGTATATTTACTTTAGCTCTTTCTATTTCTTCATATTCTGCTACTACTGTTAAGTCTCTTTCAACTACATCAAATTCTTCGTTCCATCCTAAGAACTTATATCCTTTTCTTTCTGGTGCTTCTGGTGCTGTTGCTGATTTTCCTTTTGCAACTGTTTCTGTTTTTAATTCTGTTCCATCATAATCTACGAAAGTTACTGTATAAGTTTCATTTTCGCTTGAATCTGGTTTTGATGGATTTGATGGAGTGCTTGGTTTATTTGGTTTTACTGGTTTTGCTTTTACATTTACAACAAAGCTTGTTGTTTTTCCTTCATATGTTACTGTTATAACTTGTGGTCCTACTTTATTTGGATTATATCCACTTATCATTCCACTTGTTATTTCAACAACTTCTGTTCCACTTAATCTTGTAACATTTATTGTTGCACCTGTTAAGTTTAATCCTTCACCTTGTGTATACTCTGTTTTATTAGGTAATGTGTTCATAGATATTCCTATTGTTTCATCTACAACTGTTACTGTAAATGTATCTGTTCCACCCATATATGATACTGTTATTGTTTGTATTCCTAATCTCTTTGGATCATATCCAGATATCATTTCTCCTGTAATGTTTGTTTCATCCTCTATTGCTCCACTTGCCATTACTCTTGCTACTTTTCCACCTGCAAGATTTATTGGTTCACCATATTTATATGTTAATTTATCTGGTTGAGCTGTTATTTTTATTGTTCCTTCTACCCAATAATCTTCAACATTTACTGTAAATGTATCTGTCATTGTTTTTGTTTCTATTCCATTATCTGTTTCTTCTGTGTATGTATATGTTACAGTTACTGTTTGTTCTCCTAATTGATGTGGATTATATCCTGAAACTGTTACAGATGAATCTGTCATAGGTAATTCTTTATCACCTGTTTGTGTTTTTACTGTAATTTTTCCATCGCTTAAGTCTAATTCTTCTCCAAAATTGTAGTTATCTTTTGGTAAGTCTGTTATATTCATTTCTGTTGTAGCATCTATTACTTTAATTTTGAATGTATCTGTAAAGTTTGTATTTTTCTTTGTTACTGTTACTGTTTGTTCTCCTGCTACTGCAGTACTTACTGTTGATATTGTATATTCTTGTGCTGTTAATATACTTCCTTCTTCTCCACTCTTCATTACATCTCTAACTACAATATCACTAAAGTTTACTGTATCATTTATCTTATACACTCTTCTTGCTGGCTCTTTTGTTATTTCTATTCCTATTACTTCGTCTTTTACGTTTATTGTGTAGCTATCTGTTTTTTCTTCGTATGTTACTGTTACTGTTTGTTGTCCTAATTTAGTCATGCTAAATCCTGATAACATTTCTGTTGTTAATACTACTTCTTTGCTTGGTGTTCCTCCAGCATATTTTACAACTATGTATAAATCTTGGTTAGTATCCTTATCTTTTACATTTATTGTATCTCCATATACATATTCTGTTTGTAATCTGTCTGGATTTTTTATTTCTATACTGCTTACATAATCATTTACTGTTATTTGGAATGCATTTGTCTTTGTAATATTTTCATATTTTACTGTTATTTCTTTTATTCCTAATGAATTTAAATTATCAAAATTAGGTATATCACTATTTGACAACATAGCTTTTGTCATATCTATTGTATCGTTTGCTTTAACTCCTGATGCCCATACTCTTGTTATTTTTCCACCTGCTAAATTTATTGCATCTCCATAATTGTACTCTAACTTACTTGGTGCTGTTACTATTATATCTATTACATAATCTTCTTCTACTGTAATAGCTTGGCTTGCTGTTTTTCCTCTAAAATCTACTGTTACTGTTGCATCATCTGTAGTTAATGCTCCATTTGGAGTAAATGTTACTCCTTTGTCTGTATAATTTTCTTTTATTTCTGCAAATGTACCATCATTATAATATACTTTTATTACCATTCCTGTTGGGTCAAATGTTTGTCCTTCTATATAATCTGTATCTGATGGTTCTGTTGTTATTTCTATTCTCTCTACTTCTTTTGCTTTTACATTTACAGTTACTTCAATTGGGTTTGTTGTTTCATAATTGTTTGTATCATTTAATTCATATTTTGCTTGATATGTAGTTTTCTCTGGTAATAATATTTCTTCTTCATTTACCCATACAACTTTACCATATGTATCTGCTGCAGGTAATTGGCTTGCTATATCTTTTAATGCTTGTCCTTCTATACCTGTTAAAGTTCCTACTGTTGGTGGGTTAATATGTTTTTTATTTACTATTACTTTAACATCAATATCATTTACTGTATTATAATTTTCTGTATCACTTGGTTTAAATGATGCTTTAAAGTTATATGTACCTACTTCATATTGTTCATTTTCATCAAAATTATTGTCTTTTTGCCATGTTAATGTGCCATCTTTTCTTGTTGGTAATTTACCTGCTAATGTATCTTCATATATTATTGTTATTGTATCTATTGTAATACTTGGAGTTGCTTTATTTATTGTGAAAGTTCCTAACTCTGTTTCTTCTAATGCATTATAGTTTTCACTATCTGCTACACTTGCCTTTACTGTGTATGTTCCTGCATTTGTTGGATTTGTTACTTCTTCTCCATCTTTATAATATTTTACTGTTACTTCTCCTGCTCCTTGTGGTGCTGTTACTTCTACTTCTGTTGCTGTTCCATCATATGTTCTTTCAGCTGGCATTGTGTATGTTAAATCTTCTTTATCTAAATCTGCTTTTTCTATTGTGAATGTTCCTATTACTGTTTCTGCTAATGCATTATAGTTTTTACCTTCTGTTACAGTTACTTTTACTGTATATTCTCCTGCATTTGTTGGTGGTACAGTTGTTTCATTTCCTTCACTGTCAACATATTCTACTGTAACTTTTCCTGCTCCTTCTATGTTATCTTTTACACTTGCTGTTGCAGCTGGACTAATTGGTTTTCCATCATATGTTTTACCTGATGGTTTTGTTGTATTTAAATCATCAATTGTTAAATCTTTTTTACTTATCTCAAATGAACCTACTTCTTTGTCTTTTACTCCTGCATAGTCGTCACCTTCGTCTATATCTACTACTACTCTGTATTTTCCTGCATCTGTTGGTGGTGTTGTTGATTCATTTCCTTCTTCATCTACATATTTTACTGTTACATCTCCTGCACCATCTGGTACGTCTACTGTTGCTTCTTTTTCTGTTCCATCATATACTAAATCATCTGGTTTACTAAATGTTATATCTTCATCTTTTAATTGTGTTTTTGTTATTGAGAACTTTCCTAATTCTAAATCCTTTGCTGCCTCGTAGTTTGTTCCTTCATTTACACTTACTTTTACTGTGTATTCTCCTACTTCTGTTGGATTTCCTTCTATTTTTTGTCCATTTTTATAGTATTCTACTGTAACTTGATTTCCTGCACCTTTTACACTTTCTTTTATTTGTGGATTTGCTGTTAATTCATCTCCATCATATTCTTTATTTGCTGGTATATTTGCATTAAAGTCATTTGCTGTTAATGTTGCTTTATTTATTGTGAAAGTTCCTATTACTGTTTCTGTTAATTTATTATAGTTTTTACCCTCTGTTACAGTTACTTTTACTGTATATGTTCCTGCGTTTGTTGGATTTTCTACTTCTTCTCCATCTTTATAATATTTTACTGTTACTTCTCCTGCTCCATCTGGTGCTGTTACTTCTACTTTTGTTGCTGTTCCATCATATGTTCTTTCATCTGGCATTGTATATGTTAAATCTTTTTCTTCTAAATCTGCTTTTTCTATTTTGAAAGTTCCTATTGTTTCTTCGAAAGCATTATAGTTTTTACCTTCTGTTACAGTTACTTTTACTGTATATGTTCCTGCATTTGTTGGTGGTACAGTTGTTTGATTTCCTTCACTGTCAACATATTCTACTGTAACTTTTCCTGCTCCTTCTATGTTATTTTTTACAGTTGCTGTTGCTTCAGCTATTGGCTTTCCGTCATAAGTTTTATTTTCAGGTACTGTTTTATCTAAATAACTATCTATAAAATCTGCTTTTTCTATTGTAAATTTTCCTAATTCTCTTGTTTCTTCTTTATAATTTCCTTCTTTTACTTCTACTTTTACTGTGTATTCTCCTGCGTCTGTTGGATTTTCGACTTCATTTCCTTCTTCGTCATAGTATTTTATTGTTACATCGTCTTTAGCATCTTCTGGTAAATTTTCTAACTCTACTTCTTTTGGTTCTCCATCATATGTTGGATTACTTTTTTCTTTTATTGCTACATCTTTTGGTAATTTAGCACTTTCTATTGCAAAACTTCCTAAAAGTATAGTTCCTCCTAAATAGTTGTCTCCTTCTTCTACAACTACATATACTTCGTATGTTCCCTTTTCTTTTGGATTTCCTTCTACTTTTTCTCCACTTTGTTTGTATTCTACTTTTGTAACTTTTCCTGCTCCATTTATTCCATCTCTTATTGTTGGTAAGTTTACTGTTATATCACTTCCATTATATGTTTTATCTTCTATGCTAAAATTGAAATTCTCTGCTGTTAATGTTGCTTTTTTGATTTTAAATGTTCCTTCTAATTGTGTTAATTCAAAGCCTTCATAATTATCTCCATCAGATACACTTACTTTTACAGTATAATCTCCTGCATTTACTGGATTTCCACTTTCCTTAACTCCATTTTTATAGTATTCTATTGATGTTATCTCTCCTGTACCTTCTAAGTTTGATTTTATTGATATTTGTGCTGTTTGTTCTTGACCATTATATGTTTTATTTTCTGCTGATAAATCATATACTAAGTCATTAATTGTTAATTTTGCTTTTTTAACCTTTACTCCTAATTCGCAATTAACTTGATTTCCTTCTGTTTTTGTATCTTTTCCAACTAATATAGTTTCTCCGTGTTGTAAAGTATATGTTGCATTATGTCTGTTAAAATTATCTCCTTCTGTTGCATTTCCTACAGTATCTGTTGGTTTTACCCATGTATAATTATTTGGTTTATCTGTTACTTCACTTAGTTTTTGTCCATAGGTTGCTTGTAAATTGTTTGGTGTTACTAATACATAGTACTTTGTTGTTATTGCGTTATTGTCATTGTATTTTACTGTTATTTCATTTAAACCTGTTTTATTTAATTCAGTTTTTTCTATTGTGTATTTATCTGTAGTTAGTATTTCTGTGTTTTTATCTATATATGTTGCTTCTACTTTTATTCCATCACAATTTAAAGTATCTCCTGCTACATATACTGCATTAGGTACTTCTGTTACTTTTATTGATTCTATTTCATTTGTTAATGTTATTTTTAATGTTGCTGTAAATTCATTGTCTTTTGTTGCACTATCACTATTGTTATCTGTATATTTTATTGTTAATGTTTGCTCTGATGTTGTATTTTTTTGATATGTCGTATCTCTTGATACCATTTGTTCTGTTAAGCTCTTTGTATCTGTTTTTCCAGATCCATATATTACTACATAATTAACATGATTATCTGCTAATAATTGAGATAACTCTGTTCCATATTTCCCTGTTATACTAATTTCTGATTTTGCTTCTTCACTATTTTTTGCTAATTTTATTTCTTTTACATAGTCTTTTACTGTTATATTGATTTCTGTTGTTATATCTTCAGTGCCTTTTTCAGTACCACTATATGTAATTGTTATACTTTTTGTTGCTGGTAAAGTATTTAATTCTGATACCTTTTGTGATGTTAATTCAGTACCATCTTCTATGCTTAATGTATATTCATTTTTATTTAATGTTTTTTTAGAATTATCATTATATGTTGCTTCTACAACCATTTTTGATAAATCTAAAGTATCTCCGATTTTATATTCTGTTGTAGGATTAGTTGTTACTTTTATGCTTGTTACTACTTTCTTTTCAACTTTTATTGATATTTTTTTCTCTGCAGACTTTCCACCATATGATACTGTTACTTCGTTATTAGCTGTTGTTAGCTCTCCATTTGGTGCAAATGTTACTCCTTGCATACTGTTTTTATCTGTTATTGTTATTGTTTGTTGTGTTTCATCATTGTAATATACTGTTACTTTCAATCCTTCTGGGTTAAATTTTTGACCTTCTATATAACTTTTTGTTACATTACTATCATCTATTTCTATTCTCTCTACTTTTTTTGCCACTACATTTACAGTTACTTGTATTGGGTCATCTATAGTATAGTTATCATCATCCTTTAACTTGCAAGTTGCATTAAATGTTTGGATTCCTTCTCTTGTTAATTCTGTATCATTATCTACCCATGTAAGTGTTCCATATTCTACTGTTGGTAATTTAATATCTGATAAATGTTGACCAACAACACCTGATAAAGTATCTAAGTTTGGTATGATTTTCTTTTTAGCTACCTTAACTGTTATATCTTTCTCTTTATTAAATTCATCTTCAGTTCCAGTATATTTTACTTTATGTTGTTGAGTTCCAGCAGGACCAACTTTTGTTGTTTCTTCTTCTACCCACGAAAATTTTTCTGGTAATTTAGATTTAATATCGTTTAATGTTTCATCATATATTGCTTCTATATTATTTGGGAATACTAATACTTTAAATGTAGTTGATACATCTGTTTTTTCTGTTGATGTTACTGTTATTTCTTGCATTCCTGCTGTTTTTAATTCTGTTTTATCACTAACACTTAATCTATATTGCTCTGCACTTAAATTCATACTTGTCTTATCTGTATATGTTGCTGTTACAATTAAATTAGTTAAGTCTAATGCTTCCCCTTGTAAGTATTCTTTTGTATATTCTCCTGATACTTTTAAGCTTTCTATTTCCTTTTCCTCTTGACTTACATATATCATAGCAAAATCTGCAGGTTCTTTTATATCCTGTCCTTGATCAGCATCGAATATCTCGCATTTTTCAGAATCAATAGATATTATGCTATTATTTATTTTTGAAAGACTATTAATTGAATCATCATCAATTATAAAATATACTCTACATATTAAAGTTTTTTCTGTAACATTAATATTACTTCCATCTGTTTTCAAAAACTCTAGCCCAACATATCCATCTTCCATTTTACTATCAAGTGATGATGCATCATCTGCTATTATTTCTTCATCAACTTGCCCTTCAACAAACTCGCCTATATCTGCAGCATATCCATCGAAATCATCTTGGAAAACACCTCTTCTATAAAATGGAAGAGCAGGTTTTATTTTTGAATCATCATATGTTATTGGCAATACGAAAGAGGTTGCATTGAAATTTTGGATGGAAATATCCATAGCAAATCCTGTATACTCTTCACCTTCTATTATGCCAAGTTCTTCATTTACTTCTAAAATTACTTTTGCGTCACTTGTACTAGCTTCTACTTTATTCATTAATAAACTTAAGTTAGGACAAATATTTATTAGCATAGTAAATATTAAAAATATACTAATTATTTTCTTAAATATTATTCGTTTAGTTTTCATAAACAACCTCCTATACTTTACCAGTTAAACTTACTACTTCTTTTATAGTTTCATTTAATAGACCATCTAATATTCTAAATATAAATGTTCTATCTGTTTTTTCAGAACTTTTAACTTGATTTTCGTCATCATTTAAATCAAACGCTACATATCCAAATTCATCTTTAAAACTTTCTGCATTAGCATATAATCTTAAGAAAATTGTTCTGTCTGTTTTATTTATAATTCCATCTTTATTTAAATCTCCTGCATGAAGTTCTATTTCTCCTAAATCTATATCTTTGTTATTTCCATCTATCACAACATCAGTTATTATATAATCTGCATAATTTAATTTATCTATTACTACAACATATTTATCAAATAGTATATTATCTAATTTAAATTCTCCATTTTGTCCTTTTTCCGTTGATATTTCCATTGCTGGTTCAATTTCAGGTGTTTGGTTTTTATCTGGTCTATAACATAATTTGTATTCACCTTCTATTATAGGTTGAATTTTTAATCTATTGTTTTGATAATCTGATCCTGTAATTGTCCAATCTATATCTTCAACATCACTAGCTTTGTATAATTTTATACTAGCTATATTTTCTCCTATGTTTTGATATTCTCCATCGTTATAATATACTGTTTTTATTTTTCCACTTATACTTCCATACTTTTCACAAGTAAACTTAACTATTTCTGTACAATCATCACCATTTGCTTCTTCTTTTGTATAGTAGCTATAATCATCATCAGTTAATCCATCATCACAATATATATTTATTTTTTTAGTAGAAAAATCATTTTCATCTATTGTTGTTCCTTCTGTTTGTTTAAAACTAAACGTTCCTAATAGTATTTCTTCTTCTGCATTTACATCTTGGATAGAATCTGTTTTTATAATCATAAATTGCATTGCTTCTATATTGTCATCTGGTGCTAAAAATTTAAATGTATTTATATCTAATATATTTTCATATTCCTTATTAAACTGAAATGAGTTTGATAATATTTGTGTGCTTCGTTCATTAAATTTTTGTTGTAAGTCAGATTGTGTTGGTGCATTCTTATATTTAATTTCTTCTAAATTATCTATAACTTCGTTGGTACTTATGTTAGATGGCGTTAATTTTTCATTATCATATGTAAACACAATATCTAATCCTTCTAACTTAGTAAATTTTGAACCCCAACATTCAATTCTTATTTGATTAGTATCTTCTACCGTTACCGCTTTTACTTTCATTTCTATATGCGGTAAGTTTGAACTTCCTTCGCTTGGAGGCGATGAAACTCCTGGTTTAGGTGTTGCTTCTGTTGCATACACATAATTAAACACACACATCGTTATCATTATGAATGCTATTATCATATAGATAATCTTTTTTGTTCTTTTGTAACTTTTCATTTCAGTTTTCTCCTTTTTATATACTAATTTGATATAATTATAGAAAATTTTCAAATTATCGTCAATTGTAATTTTTGCCAAAAAGGTTTTTATTTCCTTTTTTCATTTACGGTTTTCCATTTATTTTCAGTTTATTAAACTTTCATTACATTTTTTTGTGATTTTAATTTGTTCTTTTTTTGCATTGTCATTATAACAAATATTCCTATTAATGATATTTCTAATATAATTATTAATATTCCATAAGCATTGATATTTCCGGGCTCCAGTTTGTACTGTAAATATTACATCGAATGATTTTTCAAATCCTTCATATTTAACTGTTAGTCTTTGCGTTCCTAGTTCACCCTCTTTATACCCAAAAATCATCTCCATTGCTACGGCCACTTCATTTCCGAATTTTCCACTAGCATATACTGTTTTTACTGTTGCACCTGTTAAATCTAATGTTTCTCCCGGTAAATACGTTGTTTTGCTTGGTTTTACTAATTCTATATCTACTACATAATCTTTAACTTCAACTTCGATTGCATTTTCTATTATTTGGTCTTTATATTTTATATTTAAATTTTGTACACCAATTTCTTTTGAATTATAATTTTCAATCATTTCTTTTGTTAAATCTATTTTGCTTTCTCCGCTTAATTTTACTATTGTTAATTTTGCATTATTTAAATTTATTTCTTCACCATATTTATATTCTTTTTGTATTTTTTCTTTTTCTTCATCTTCTAATTTTATTTCTATTATTGAATCAACTACTCTTACTTTAAATTCTCTAGTTATATTTTCGTATATTACTTTTGCAGTATATATTCCTTCTTCATGTATATTTATATTATCTAGATTTATATAATCTATTAATAATAATGTAATTGTTTCTCCATTTGCTCTTCTAACAGTTATTGTATAATCGTCATTTAATATTTTGTAATCTAGTTCTTGTCCATAATTTATTTTTATATTATCTGGATTTAATATCATGTCTGTTATATAATTTTCTAAAGTTATATAAAATGGTATATCTTTTTGCTTTATTTCACCATCTTGTTCATATTCATATATTATATGTACTGTTTGTTCTAATTCTCCAAAAGGATCATATTTTATCATATCTATTGTAATAGGTATTTCTAAATCATTTTGTTGTTTTCTTTTTATTATTAATTTATAATTTCCATTTTGTAATTCTTCATTTGTTATTTTATGTCCATATTTTATTGTCTTTTTATCGTTTGTTATTTCTATTGATTCAATTTCCATTTCAACACTTATTGGATATGTTAATGATTTTTCTTGGAACTCTGAATATGTTACTTTTAATTTTCTTTTTCCAATTTTGGTACTATCAAATTGTGTTCCATTTTCTTCTGTTACCATATCTTCTGTTATATCTATTGTTTCTTCTTTTCCACTTTTATAAGTTACTTTTAATTTTCCTCCATTTGTATTTAATTTTTCTCCATATTTATAAATATTTTTTGGTGGTGCTGGATTAAATTCTATATCAGTTATATAATCATTTACTGTAACTTCAAAAGTTAAGGTTTTTTCTGCAAATTGTGGATATGTTACAATTAAATCTCTTGTTCCTGTTACTGTACTATCGAAATTATTTCCATTTTCTTCTGTTACCATTGATTCTACTAAATCTACTAAATTATATTGTGTGCTCTTATATATTACCTTTATTTGTCCGCCTTCAACATCTAAATTTTCTCCGTATTTATATGTTGTTTTATTTGGCTTTTTTACCCACTCTATATTTGTTATTTTATCTACTATGGTTAAATTAAGTTTTAATGGCTTTTCGTAATCTGGAACATTAATTGTTACTTCTTGGCTAATTGTTTGTTTTGGTCCTGCATAACTATCAAATCCTGTTGTTATTTCTGAACCTAACTCTGTTTCTAATTGTGCAAGTGTTTTTTCTATTTCCTCTTTGCCACTTGCCATTTTAATTGATAATATTATATTTTCTTTATCTAGTTCTTCTCCGTACTCATATTCATCTTCATATTCTACTGTTATATCTGCTATATAATCTTTTACTTCTATTTCATAATTTAATATTTTATTTTTACTTTCATTATTTTCATTATATGAATATGTTACTTTTAAATTTCTTTTACTTATTATTGTACTATCGAAATTATTTCCATTTTCTTCTGTTACCATTGATTCTATTAAATCTACTAAATTATATTGTGTGCTTTTATATATTACCTTTATTTGTCCGCCTTCAACATCTAAATTTTCTCCGTATTTATATTTTGTCTTATTTGGCTTTTTTACCCACTCTATATTTGTTATTTTATCTACTATAGTTAAATTAAGTTTTAATGGCTTTTCGTAATCTGGAATATTAATTGTTACTTGTTGACTTATTGTTTGCTTTGGTCCTGCGTAACTATCAAATCCTGTTATTATTATTTTTTCTGAACCTAATTCTTCTTCTAATTCTGCAAGAGTTTTTTCTGTTCTTTCATCGCTACTTGCTTTTTTTATTGATAATATTATATTTTCTTTATCTAATTCTTCTCCGTATTCATATTCATCCTTATATTCTACTGTTATATCTTCTATGTAATCTTCAACTTCTATTTCGTAATTTAATATTTTATTTTTATTTTCATTATTTTCATTATATGAATATGTTACTTTTAAATTTCTTTTACTTATTATTGTACTATCAAAATTATTTCCATTTTCTTCTGTTACCATTGATTCTATTAAATCTACTAAATTATATTGTGTGCTTTTATATATTACCTTTATTTGTCCGCCTTCAACATCTAAATTTTCTCCGTATTTATATTTTGTTTTGTTTGGCTTTTTTACCCACTCTATATTTGTTATTTTATCTACTATAGTTAAATTAAGTTTTAATGGTGTTTTGTAATCTGGAATATTAATTGTTACTTCTTGACTTATTGTTTGCTTTGGTCCTGCATAACTATCAAATCCTGTTGTTATTTCTGAGCCTAATTCTTCTTCTAATTCTGCAAGAGTTTTTTCTGTTCTTTCATTACTACTTGCTTTTTTTATTGATAATATTATATTTTCTTTATCTAATTCTTCCCCGTACTCATATTCATCTTCATATTCTACTGTTATATCTTCTATGTAATCTTTTACTATTACTGGTATCTCATTTGATTCTATATTTCTATAATTTAATTTTACAAATTTATCTTTAAAAATTTGTGAGTTTGCTTCCCATGTTCCTTTAAATATTTTTATATAATTTCCATTTTCGTCTAATAGTGTGTTTAAATCTACTGTTCTTGTTTTATTTTGTCCGTTTACTTTTGTTGTATTGCTATATTTTATTATTGCAGTTCCTGATGTTATGGTTATCGTATCTCCAAAATTATATTCATTCTTGTCTAGCTGTACATTATTTGCTGTTATGCTTTCAACTGTTGATTCTATTTGATTTATTTTTATTAATCCATCACTATCATCATTAGTATTTACAACTTCATCTTCTCCTATTACTTGAACTACATAATATTCATCAACCCAAAACCAATCTGTTGATAAATCTTCCTCTAATACCGTTTCACTATTTTTTATTTGAAATTTCATTTCGCATAAAACTTGTTCTGCATTCTTTGATTCTGATCCCATATCTAATGGGTTTAAAGTAAAATCTATTCTACCCTTAGAATGAGTGGCACTCCATTCTCCATCAATTGTAGTTCCATATATTTTATTAAAATCTGCTTCGCTATTAGATAATCTATCTGAATTAAATGGTATAATTTCTAAATATGATTCATTGAATCCAAATGTTATATTAAATTCTTTAAATGATATATTGGGACACATTACAACATCTACAATCAATTGCTTTGTGTTCTCATTATATGATTTTTTTCTAAATTCTAATACTTGTGAATCTGCTGCCTTTACGCTATTATATCCACCAAAAAGCATTAGTGCAATTAGAAAAAATAATATCATTATAATTCTTTTTGCGTATTTTCTTATACCAATACTTTCTTCCATATCGTTATAACACCTTTCTCCTTTTTTTATTTTATTATAGGAAATGCTTATTTATCAGTCAATACACAAAAAAGGCCAATCTAAAAAAATCGGCCTTCCCCTTTTACGGCAACTCCTACAATGGGTTTTTATTAAATTTATATTACATTTTTGTGTTTTTTACTTTTTTGGGTTTTATTTTTATTTAAATGATTAAATAAATTATTTTTATTTTTTTGGGTTTTTATTTGTTTATTTTTTTATTTTAGAATTAATTTTGAATTTTAAATTTATTTTTTATTAATATTTTTTTGTTTTTTTATATTAAAAAATTTATTATTTTGTTTTTTATAAATTAATTATTTTGTTTTTAAAATTATTAATTTATTTTTTGAAAATTTTTTTGTTTTTATTTTTTGAAATTAATTATTTTATTTTTTTGAAAAATTTTTTATTTGTTTTTTTAAAATTATTTTTTTATTTTTTTGAAAAATTATTTTTATTTTTATTTTTTAAAATTAATTGTTTTATTTTTTTTAAATTTTTTATTTTGTTTTTTAAAAAATAATTTTTTGTTTTTACTTTTTAAAAATTAATTATTTATTTTTTGAAAATTATTAATTTATTTTTTAAAAAGTTATTTTTATTTTTATTTTTTAAAATTAATTATTTCATTTTTTAAAAATTACTAATTTGTTTTTTAAAAAAATTTTTTTATTTTTGTTTTTTAAATTAATTATTTTTATTTTCAAAAAATTATTATTCTATTTTTTTAAAACTTATTTTTATTTTTTTAATTAATAGTTTTATTTTTTATTAATTAATTATTTTTTTAATTATTAATTTGTTTCTTAAATATTCTTTTGTTTGTATTCTATATATTAATAGGCTTTATCTATTTCTTAATTACTAATTTATTTTTTTGGTTTTTATAAATTAATTATTTTTATTTTTAAAATTAATTAATTTATTTTTAAAAAAATTTTTTTACTTTTTATTTTTTTAAATTAATTGTTTATTTTTAAAAATTTTCAATTTATTTTTGAAAAATTATTTTTATTTTTTCATTTTCTTAAATTAATTATTTTATTTTTTGAAAATTATTAATTTATTTTTTGAAAAATTATTTTTATTTTTTGTTTTTTTAAATTAATTATTTTATTTTTTGAAAATTATTAATTTATTTTTGAAAAATTATTTTTATTTTTTTGTTTTTTTAAATTAATTATTTTATTTTTTGAAAATTATTAATTTATTTTTTAAAAAATTGTTTTTATTTTTTGTTTTTTTTAATTAATTATTTTATTTTTGAAAAAATTATTAATTTATTTTTGAAAAATTATTTTTATTTTTT
>CANRED010000009.1 GCA_947629555.1 uncultured Clostridia bacterium
AAGTTATTTTTTATAAAAAATATATAAGGCCTAGGGCTGGGGCTGAAAATAAAGTCCACCAAAAGGGGTATGGCCCAAGTTTGCATCGATTTTTTCTATACAACAAAAAAACCAGGCTTTAATTCCTGGTTTACTCTCCTAGTCCGAAACTTACTCCTAGTGCATTATTTATTTTATCCATTACACTTGTATTATCGATATGTCCTATTTTTTCTTTAAGTCTACTTTTGTCTATTGTTCTTATTTGTTCTGCCAAAACTACTGAATCAGACTTTAAGCCAAATTCGTCCGAATCCAATTCAATATGTGTTGGCAATTTATTTTTTCCCATTTGAGATGTTATTGCTGCTGCTATAACAGTTGGACTATATTTATTTCCTGTATCATTCTGTATTATTAATACTGGCCTTATTCCACCCTGTTCTGAACCCACAACAGGACTTAAATCCGCATAAAACATATCGCCTCTTCTTACTACCATATTATTCACTCCTGCTAATTTGTATATTTTATATATTAAATATTGGTTCAAATTCGCAGAAAGATTTTTTTAATTTATATCATGTTTTCTATTTCGTTTAACTTAAAGGCTATTATATTTTCTTCCTGCAAGGTATTTATTTCTACCTTATTATATAATATGTAAACCTTTAAGTTTTGTGTAATATCTTGTATTTCCATTTTTACTGGTTTTGCTGTTTTTTTATCTATATATAGCTTTTTATTTGAACTATATATATTTTCATTTTTTACTTTTACATTTAAAATAATTGTATCGTTTTCTTCATACATATTTCTTTCGTTTTCTTCATTTTTATAATCAGTAATAAAAGTACTTATCCATAGTGAATTATTTGTTATATATTTATAATTTTCATATAATTTAGATATTCCGATTTTCGTATTATCTACTTTTAAATTAGTTCCATCATATTGAACTTTTAATCCTGCAATATTTTCTGGTTCTAATAATTCTTGAATATATTGGTTACCTTTAAACTTTTGATTTAAAGAATATGTATTTGTAGTCTTGTTGCTAGTTACTGTAACCAATACTTCTGCACTAAATGAATCCATATTCAAAATATAATTTTTAATTTCATCAGCTGATTTGTTACTCATATTATTTCCAGAATTCAAAAATTTATAATTACTTTTTCCAAAAAATAAAAAAATTATAAATATAATTAATACTACGGCAATAATTATAGGTACAAATTTTTTCATGTAAAATCTCCTCCTTTTTGCATGCACAACTTTACCTAAAACATTATCACTATGTAAATACAAGAAATCATATATATAATTTTTCTTAAGTGAACGAATGTGGGGACCGACAAATTATAGGCTGTCGCAGAAATTACGAAAGTAAATTTCGGCATACAGCCTATTATGCAGCCTCGGAGTGAACATAGAAAAATTATATATATGATTTTCTAAAAATATTCACATATTTAATTATATTTATAACATTTTAAAATATTCATTTAGACAATCTAGTAATTCTTGCTCTGTTTCTAATCTATTAATTTTTTCTCTTATTTGACTAGAATCTTTTAAATTTTTCACATACCAAGAAATATGTTTCCTCATTTCTCGTATTCCAACATATTCCCCTTTTTCTTCTATTTCTAGCTGTATGTGTTTTTTTATTGTTTCTAATTTTTCATTTAAACTTGGAATATATATTTCTTTATTTTCTAATCCATTTTTTATCTGGCCAATTAGCCATGGATTACCTAATGTTGCTCTCCCAATCATTATTCCATCTACGCCAGTATATTCAAACATTCTTTGTGCGTCTTCTACACTTTTTATATCTCCATTACCTATTACAGGAATTTTTACAGCTTGTTTTACTTGTTTAATTATATCTAAATCTACTTTACCTGAATAATATTCCTCTCTAGTTCTTCCATGTATTGTTATTGCACTTGCACCTGCTGCTTCTATTATTTGAGCCGCTTCCCTTGCAACAACATTATTATTGTTCCAACCTTTTCTTATTTTTACTGTTACTGGAATATTTACTGCTTGAACTACTTTTTTTACTATTTCAGATACTAATTCTAAATTCTGTAATAATTTGCTTCCATCCCCATTTTTTACTACTTTCGGTGCAGGACAGCCCATATTTATATCAATTATATCTGCTCTGTTTTGTAACACAAATGCAGACTCTGCCATTATTTCCGGTTCACTTCCAAAAATTTGTATTGCAATTTTAGACTTTTCATTTTCGGTGTTTATTAGTTTCTGTGTCTTTTCATCTTTATAATGAATAGCCTTTGAACTTATCATTTCTGTAAATACAATTCCTGGCTCGCTTTTTTCTTCACATATTATTCTAAATGGTCTATCAGTTATTCCAGCCATTGGAGCTAACAGTATATTATTATTTAATTCTACATTTCCTATTTTTAGTGGGTGTATATACATTCTATCTCCTATTAAAATATTGATTTTTGTCTCTTACTACTTATATTTAACAACATTCCTATACATATAAAATTCGTTATAAGTGAACTTCCGCCATAGCTTATAAATGGTAGTGGAACTCCTGTTATTGGTAATAATCCTATCGTCATACCTATATTTTCTAGCACATGGAAAAATAATATTCCGTACTATGCCTGTTGCTATATATGAACCCAAATCATCTTTTGCAGTTTTTGCAACATGAATAGCTTTAGTTAATAGTAAAACATATAATAATACTACTGTAGCAGAAACTATAAATCCCATTTCTTCTCCTATTACTGCAAATATAAAATCCGTTGTTTTAGGATACAAAAATCCTAATTGTGTTTGGTTTCCTTTTAATATTCCCATTCCAAATATTTTACCTGCACCAACTGCCAATTTTGATTGAATTATATTATATCCGTGCACCTCTTGGATCCAAATTTGGATTTAAAAACACATCTATTCTCGTTTTTGCATGTTCTGGCAATACAAACATATATATTAACGGAACTAAAATTACTATTAATATTAAAGTTACTATTATATATTTTTTATTTATACCTGCTACAAATAAAATAAAAATTGTTGCAAATAAAAACGCTGCAGCTGTTCCTATATCTGGCTGTATTACTATTAAAATAACTGGTAATGCAACTGCCATTAGTGAAACAATTAATTTCCACGGTTTATTAATTTCATCTTTTCCTTTTTCCTGAAATTTACATACAATAGTAGAAAAGAATATAACTACAATTACTTTTGCAAATTCTCCTGGTTGAAATGAAAATGCACCTATATTAAACCAGCTCCTTGCGCCGTTTATTTCAGGTGTAAACAAAACTCCTATTAATAATAATATAAATATACCATATAACACATATGAAGCTCTACTTAATAAATTGTAATCTAACATTATAAATGAAACTAATATTGGTATGCTTACTGCAAACCATATTAATTGTTTTCTCATCTCTTCAAACTCAGTTGATTGAGTACATGAATATAATGCAACTATTCCTATTATAAATAGAACTAAACTTATTATAAGTATGCTCCATTCTGTATTTTTTAATGTTCTTTTATTCATTCTTTTCTCCTATATTCAGGTGTATTATAGTTTAAAAATTTCTATATTTATATGTTTAATATAAATATAGAAATTTTTAAACTAATTTTGTACTTCTATGTTTTCTTCATTATTTTCTTCATTATTTTCTATTTCTGCATTTTCTTGTGAATCTTCTTGTTCTCCAACTTCAATCACTATTGTTCCAGAATCACTATCATCTTTTGTTTCTTCAGTATTAGTAGTTGTCTCATTTTCCTCTGGAATTTCAGTTTTTTCGTCTTGAGCTTCTTGTATAATTATTTCCTCATTTTCTTCTTGTTCTTCCACATTATCTTCTTGTTTTTCCTCTACTTTTTCCTCTTGCTTTTCTTCTTTTTCTGCCGGAACTTCTTCTAATTTTTCTTCATTTTCTTTTGCCTCTTGCATTACTTCTTTTTTCATTTCATTTTTTATATTTAAAATTGGAATATTAGCATATAATGCAGGTGCTCCATTAGTTCCATCTTCATTTTCTTTATTAGTTAATCTAACATCTATTTCTTTTTCATCTACTTCTATATACTTTTTAATAACTTCTATTATTTCTTGTTTCATCAACTCTAAAAAGTCAGCTGATACGTTTGCTCTATCTTGCATTAATACTAAATGCAATCTTTCTTTTGCTGCATCCTTTGAACCTGGCTCTTTTTTTTCTGATTTTATTAATTTTTTAAAAAAGTTCACAATATTTTCAAACATTTTTATCCCCCGACCTTATGTTTAGATTTTAATTTTTTGCAAAAATTGCTTTTATTTTTGCGATTATTCCTTTCTCTCTACCAGGTATTGTTACATCTATATTTTCACCTAAAACTCTTTTTGCAATTTCTAGATATGCTTTTCCTGATGGGGCTCTCTTATTTTGTATTACTGGTTCTCCTTTATTAGTTTGACTGATTATATGCTCATCATCTGGTACAACTCCTATTAAGTCTATTGATAATAAATCTATAATATCATCAACATCCATCATTTCGCCTTTTTTTACCATTGATGGTCTTAATCTATTAACAACTAATTCTGGATTTTTTATTTCTGATGATTCTAATAATCCTATAATTCTATCTGCATCTCTAATAGAAGATATTTCTGCAGTTGTAACTACTATTGCTCTATCTGCTCCTGCTATAGCATTTTTAAAACCTTGTTCTATTCCTGCAGGACAATCTATTAATATGTAATCAAATTCTTCCTTTAGTTTAGAGGTTAAGCTTTTCATTTGCTCTTCGTTTACTGCACTTTTATCTTTTGTTTGGGCTGCTGGTAATAAGAAAAGTTCTTCAAATCTTTTATCTTTAATTAAGGCTTGTCTTAATTTACACTTTTCTTCTACTACGTCTACTATATCGTAAACTATCCTATTTTCTAATCCCATAACTACATCTAAATTTCTAAGTCCAATATCTGTGTCTACTAAAGCTACTTTTTTTCCTTCTAGTGCTAAGGCTGCCCCTAAATTTGCTGTTGTTGTTGTTTTTCCAACTCCACCCTTTCCTGATGTTATTACTATTACTTCTCCCATAACAATTTTTCCTCCTCAAAATAGTTATTTTAAAATAACTACTATATATATTATATTTTTTTTTGTCAAAAGTCAATATTTCCGTATAACATTTACATTAAAAAAATCTCCCGTGTGAAATGCACGGGAGATTGAAAGGAGGTTTAATTATGTTTCAAAGCATGCGCTAAGAATTTAAATCATATAAAACCTGATGTGTACCGTTTCACGTACAGTTTCCTCCTTTTATATTGATAACCTCATTTTTGAGGATAGCTATATTATATGTTATTATTTGTATTATGTCAATACTTTTTGTAAATTTTTATGTGTTTTACTCTTTCTTCGTACAATTTTTGTTTTATTTCTAAACCAGATATTTCTCCATATTTTTTTATTATATATTCTCCATTTATCCCATTTAATATCTGTTTTCCTAGGCTTACAAAATTTTCTATTTCTCCTCTGTTACCTTTATCTGCACTTACAACTAATTGTAATCCATCTAAACCTAAACAAGACTTTCCTACTCTTTCTATAAATTGAACTTGTTTTTGTGGGGTCATTTTAAAGAAAATCCCACCCTTCATGTGCTCCGTTGCAGAGGTTACTCCACATTTTATCCATTGACTTGGTACTTTTAAATTCTTACCAAATTCTCTTACTACTTTTGCTCCCTTTGTGTCATGTCCGTAATGATGAGGATATTCTTCCTTTGGTGTTAAACCCTTTCCTAAATCATGTACTAATCCTGCAAATCGTATTTTCAAGTCATCTGTATTTTTACTTATTTCATCTAGTACTATTAATGTATGATTATATGCGTCTCCTTCTGGATGGTATTTTTCAGGTTGCAAAGCTCCAATTAAATTATATATTTGTTTAAAATGTACATCTAATACATTTGCTTTCTTTAAAACCTCAAAGAATATAGATGGTTTATTTTGTGCTAATGCTTTTCTAAATTCATCAAACACTCTTTCCCTAGATAATGTATATAATTCTTGTTTTAAATTACTCATAAGCTCTAAAGTGCCTTCATCTACGTCAAATTCCAACTGTGTAGCAAATCTTGCTACTCTATAAACTCTTAATGGATCTTCTACAAATGCATTTGAAGTTGCTTTTATAACTTTATTTTTTATATCTTCTACTCCTTTGAAAGGATCTATTATTTCTTTTGTAAGTACATCTTTTGCTATCGAATTTACAGTTATGTCTCTTCTTGCTAAATCTTGCTCTATTGTTATATTTTTACCTGTTGTTATTTCAAATTCTTTATGACCTAACCCTTTCTTTTTTTCAGTTCTAGCTAGTGCAAATTCCATTCCATCTATATCATATACTTCAAAACTTTTCCCTCTTATATGTGCGCTAGGAAATAACTTTAAAAATTCTTTAGGCAACAATCCAGTTACACAATAATCTTCATCATGTTTTTCTTTTCCCATTAATTCGTCGCGTACTGCTCCACCAACTATATATAAATTTCCACCTGCATTTTTTATTTTATTTGCAATTTCTATTATTTCCATTTTTCCTCCTACTTTTATACTACAATAATATTATAATATCACAATCTTTACAAAATATCTATTGTTGACATAATTATAGTGTTTTGATATAATATTTATATTAACTTTAAACTAGTAAATTTTATTACTTAAAATTTACATGACATCATAGGAGGTTTCTTTATGAAAATGTTACGGTATGAAAAGTTCCAGATGACCGCTACTGGGTATATTTACGTATCCAAACAAAATCGCAAGATTCATGCTATTTCACTTTATAGTGGTCACATGAGAATTGTTGATAAGGTAGATTCAGAAGCTAAGTTACTTATTAACGGTATGCTTTTAACTAGTCAGCTTCAATATTCATCCGAATTCTATCGTCTGATGAAATATATTGATAGATGTGACGATCCATTTATATCTGAAGCTATTACCGCTTTTAGAAACTGCTATCACTCTGGAGAATTCGAGAGAGCAATATTCTGCTACATCGATTAATACCGCAAAACAAAGCCACACAGTAAATGTGTGGCTTTGTTCTATTCTTTATTTGTTATTTCTTCTAATCTTAGTAATTCTTCCCATCTTGCATCTACTTCTTTTTGGAATTCTTCTATCATCCATTCATTTCCTGGTTTAAACATGTGTTTAAATCTCTTTTGTGGCTTTAAAAATTCCTCTATTGGCAATTTTTTTGCTGGTTTATATGTTATTTTATATTTTCCATTTACGACCTCATATAATGGCCAATAACAAGTTTCTACTGCTAGTTTATTTATTTCCATTAACATTTCTGTTGGATATCCCCAACCTCTTGGGCATGGTGCTAATACATTTAAGAAACAAGCACCTTCTGTATATATGGCCTTTTCTGATTTTTCATATAAATCTTTGAAATTCATTATCGCTGCTGTTTGTGCAACATAAGGCAAATGGTGATTTGCCATTATTAATGTTAAATCTTTTCTTGATTGCATTTTACCAGGTATTTTTGTTCCTGCTGGTGTTGTTGTTGTATCTGCAAATTTTGGAGTTGCAGAAGATCTTTGAATACCCGTATTCATGTATGCTCCATTATCATAGCATACGTATACCATGTCGTGCCCTCTTTCCATAGCACCAGATAAACTTTGAAGTCCTATATCGTAAGTTCCTCCATCTCCACCAAAAGCTATAAATTTTGTGGTTTTATCTTCTGGCAATTTTCCTTGAGCTTTCATAGATTTATATGCTGCTTCCACCCCTGCACAAGTTGCCCCTGCACATTCGAAAGCTGTATGTATAAATGAATCTGTCCAAGCTGTATATGGATATATGAATGTTGAAACCTCCATACAACCTGTAGCATTTGTTATTACTGCATGATCTTCTGGTTTTAATGCTCGAAGTACCATTCTTGCTACTGGTGGCGCACCACAACCTGCACACATTCTATGTCCAGATGTAAACCTTGATGGTCTATTTGCTATTATCTCTTTATGATTATATGCCATTTTTTATTTCCTCCTTTAATCTCTTACCCCTAGGTATCTGTATGGATTATCTATATTTCCTGTTTTTACAATTTTGCTTAAATCATTATATACCTTTTCTATGTCATCTGATTTTGTATCTCTTCCTCCAATACCATACACATAGCTTACTGTTGGTACATGAATATTATTTACATACATTCCTGAAACTACATCTTCAAATAATGCTCCACCTGCTGCATTTAAAGAATCTGCTTTGTCTAGTACAGCAATAGCCTTTAAGTTTGACAAAGCCTTTGCAACTTCTTCTGCAGGGAATGGTCTAAATACTCTTATTTTTAGTAATCCTGCTTTTATTCCCTTTTCTCTTAATTTATCTATTGTGTATTTAGTAGTTCCTGCTGTTGAATTCATACAAACTATAGCAATTTCTGCGTCTTCTAATTTGTACTCTTCGAAGAAACCATATTTTCTTCCTGTCATTTTTTCAAAGTCTTTTGCAACTTCTAAAATTACTTTTTTTGCATTTTTCATGGCTTCTGCTTGTTGTCTTTTATGTTCGAAAAGATATGCTTGTAAATCTAAAGGTCCAATTGCCATTGGTTCCTTATCGTTTAATAAATAATGTTCTGGTTTATATTGTCCTACAAACTCTTTTACCTTCTCATCTTCTATTAATTCAATATTTTCTATTGAATGAGATGTTATAAATCCATCTTGACATACCATTAATGGTAATAATACATCTTTATTTTCTGCAATTCTATGAGCCATAATTAAATTATCATAAGCCTCTTGGTTATTTTCTGAAAATAATTGTATCCAGCCAGAATCTCTAACTCCCATTGCATCTGAGTGGTCATTGTGTATATTTAATGGACCTGATACAGCTCTATTTACTAAAGACATTACTATTGGTAAACGTAAACTTGATGCTATGTATATCATTTCCCACATTAAAGACAACCCATTTGATGATGTTGCTGTCATTGCTCTTGCTCCTGCAGCCTCAGCACCTATACATGCACTCATTGCACTATGTTCACTTTCTACTGCTACGAATTCTGTATCTACTGTACCATTGCTTACAAAGCTTGAAAAATATTGTGGTATTTCTGTTGATGGTGTTATTGGGAATGCTGCTACAACATCAGGATTTATTTGTTTCATTGCTGTTGCTGCAGCTTCGTTACCGCTTAATCTTTCTCTTATTGACATTTTTATTTCTCCTTTCAATTTATTTAAGTTAGCCTTCGAAGATACGGGGCGCCAAAAAACGCCGACCCCTACATGATAAATAACATGTATTTCATCAAATAATAATATTATTTCATTTCGATTGCGCCAAATGGGCATACCTTTGCACATACTCCACAACCTTTGCACATATCGTAATTAAAATCTTCTCTTTTTTGTTCTTTGTTTACTGGTATTGCATCGTCTGGGCATACTGGAAAACATAGTCCACATTGCTTACATTTTTCAGATAAATATATTGGCTTTATGCTTCTCCAATCCCCAGTTTTAAAATTTCTTGCATTACCTGCTTCATATATATTTCCACCTATAGTTAATTCTGTCCAAGGCGTTTTTGCATTTATTTCAGCCATTTTCATTCTCCTTCCTTAATGAGTTAGGAAAAAATTAAATTTTATACAGTTAAAATTGTAATTATTTTCCAACTACTGTATTTGTTTTACTTCTTTTAAAGCCATCTCCAATGCTTTCATATTTCCATCTATTACTTCTGGTTTTTTTGCAAATTTATGTTTAAATGAACCTATCATATCATTTAAGAAATCCTCTTCTGTCATAACTTTGCTTACTTTTACAACTGCTGCAAGCATTGGAGTATTAGGGAAATATTTTCCTAATGTCTCCATAGATATTTTTCTTGCATCTATTGTGTATATTTTTCCATTATATCCTTTTAAAACATTTTTTAAATATTCTGCATCTTTTGTTGTGTTAATAATTATTGCACCAGTTTCTTTTAAGCCAGCTGTAACATTTACAGATTCTAGCAAAGTATCATCTACAACAACTACATAATCTGGTTCATATATATTGCTATGTATTGTAATTGGATTATTACTTATTCTATTGTACGCGGTTATTGGTGCTCCCATTCTTTCTGGACCATACTCAGGAAACCCCTGAATATATTTTCCCGTGTTAAATGCAGCATCTGCAAGTAATAATGACGCTGTTTTTGCACCTTGTCCGTCCTCTTCCATGCCATCTTATTTCTATTAAGTTATCCATTAAATTTCCCCCTTTTGCAATTCTAACATTTATTAGTATATTGCTATTTCTTTCGTATGTCAATATACAAAGCCAGTATTCATCGCTTGCAAGATTACATAAAATGTGGTATAATGTAATTGTTCCTTATGGATTGCTAAGAGGAGGTTATTATGACAGCAAAAATTACGGACGAACTGGTGACCAAGATGGCTGAGTACTTTGTTACAGAGAAATCTACAGTGCGGGAAACTGCCAATCGTTTTGGTGTTTCCAAAAGTACTGTACATTCCGTACTGAGAAACAAAGTTCAAGGTGCATATTTACAAAAAGAAGTTGATGCACTGTTAAAATTAAATCGTATCATGGGTCCAATTCGTGGTGGAGAGGCAACTCGTATTAAATCCATCAGTAAAAGGCTAAACAAAACTTAGCAAAATGGAGGAGTCTTATTGACTCCTCCATTATCATTATTATTTATTATGTACATTTACTCTTCTGCTAATTTTGGTGCTCCAACTGGGCAAACACCAGCACATGTTCCACATTCTATACAGCTTTCTTTGTTTATTACATATCTTTCATCACCTTGTGATATGCAACCAACTGGGCATTCTGCTGCGCATGCACCACAACTAATGCATTTATCAGTTATTTTATATGCCATTTTTTATCACCACCTTTTATATGTTCATTTTAATAATCTTCTTTGTTTTCATCCATTTTCTCTAATTTTTCCAACTTTTCTAATTCTTTTAAATCTTCTGGATTATCTACTTTTATATCGTCTTTTTCTTCTGCATCCTTTATTATTTTAACATCTTTTGCATCATACCTTTTATAAAAAGTATCGTCTGAATCTGAAAATTTTACCTTTATTCTTTCTTTTAATGTTTCAACTCCACATACTTCTCCAACGCCATCTTCTGTTTTTACGATTGCACCAATTTTAGGTAATCTCTTTAATTTATCTTCATATACATCTTGCTCATATTTTAAGCAACACATTAATCTTCCACAATTACCTGATATTTTAGATGGATTCAATGAAATATTTTGTTCCTTTGCCATTTTTATTGATACTGTTTCAAAATTTCCTAGAAAAGAACAACAGCAAAGTTCTCTTCCACACATTCCATTTCCACCTAATCTTTTTATTTCATCTCTTACACCAATTTGCCTTAATTCTATTCTAGTTTTAAATATTGCAGCTAATTCTTTAACTAATTCTCTAAAATCTATTCTACCATCTGCTGTAAAATAAAATAAAATTTTAGAATTATCAAATTTATATTCCACATCTATTACATTCATGTCTAAATTATGTTTTTTTGCTTTTTCTTGACATATTTTTAGTGCTTCTTTTTCTTTAGATTTATTTTCATTATATTGTTTTATATCTTTATAAGTTGCTATTCTTATAACTTTTTTTAGTGGAGTAGTAATCTTTTCATCTGGTAATTGCCTATTTGCAATTACTACTTCGCCATATTCATCACCCATTGCAGTTTCTACAATTACAAATTTTCCTTTTTCTATTGTAAGGCCATTTGAATCAAAGAAATATATTTTACCTGGTTTTTTAAACCTTACACCCACTATATTTTTCATATTTATCTCCTTTTTTATTATTAATTTTGAAATCCCTTCGAAGCAGCGGAACGACGAGGGCGTCGTTCCCTACAAATGTTATTTTATTATTAAAGTTACCAAAGTATAATATTATTATTTTTTACGAGTTCGACCTGAATATTAATGTCTTTAATACAATTATAATGTGTCTCTAAAGTTTGAATAGTTTGTATCTTAAACGCCTTGGAGAACGGAATAAAAAATAATAATATTATACTTTAAAATTTTTAATATTTATTATTTATGGTTTCCCACGTGTTTAATAATAAATTGTCTATTGTCATATCTAAATTTGCATTTTTGTTTAACCTATCTTTTGTATCTTCTACTATTTTAATTGCATCTATATATTCATTTTTATTGTTAGCTACTTTTAATTTATCAAAAAATAATACATTTATATACTCTAATATATTCATTATTTCTTCTTTGTTTTTTAGTAATATTTCTTTTTTGTTTAATAAATCTATTATATTTATATTTTCTATATTATTAAATATTTGTTCAATCTCTGAATATATTTCTTGCTTTCCTTGTAAATTAATTGCTTTTTCTATACTTCCTGAAAATAATTTTAACATATTTTCTGTTATATTACTATAGTTATATTTTTCCAGTAATATTCTTTTTAAATCATCATCATTTATTTTATTAAAATTTATTCTAATGCATCTTGATTTTATTGTGTTTAAAAACATATTTTCATTTGTACCAATTAATATTATTACCGCATATTCTGGTGGTTCTTCTAAAGTTTTTAACAAGCAGTTTTGTGCCTCTTTCGTCATAGTTTCTGCATTATTTATTATATATACTTTTTTATTTGAAATTATTGGCTTTTCTGTAATTTTAGTATTCATTAATCTTATTTGCTCTATTTTTATGCTATTTTCATCTGGCTCTATAACTTGAAAATCTGGGTTATTTAAAGTATTAAATTCTATACATGACTTACAATTATTACAGCCAGTTTTTTCATTACATAAAATTGCTTTTGCAAATTCCTTAGCAAATAACAACTTGCCAATTCCGGAAATTCCTACAAACATGTATCCATGCGAAATATTTCCTGTTTTTATTATTTCTGTTAGCACCTGTTTTACATTATCATTTCCTACTAAATTTTCGAAACTCATTTTAATTTACCTTTCCAAATTTGTTAAGTGGCCAAAATCTGAAAAGCACTTTGCTTTCTACTTTATTAATTGGTATACAACCAAAAGCTCTACTGTCTGTACTTCCGCCTCTATTATCTCCTAAAACGAATAAATACCCCTCTGGAACTACTAAGTTTGTATACAAACCTCCCAAAGAACCAGTTTTTACTCCGCTTGGTAAATAATCTTCGTTTAACACTTCTCCATTTATATAAACTTTATCATCTTTTATTTCAACATGTTCACCTGGTAAGCCTATTATTCTCTTTATAAAACTAATTTTATTTCTTTCTAAAAAGTAATAATTAAACTTTTCCCACCAATTTGTTGGATTGTAATCATATATTGCAACTGGATTGTTTAAATCTACATTTGCTAATGTTCTATTTTTTTCTGATGGAGCTTCAAAAGTTATTATATCTCCTCTTTTCAATTTTCCATTTACTGTTGTAACCCATCTATTTAATATTAATCTATCTCCTTGCATTAATGTCGTTTGCATTGATGTTTGTTGTACTAATGTTGGAGTTCCAATAAAATGCCTAAATAATAAGGCTAATATTACTGCTACTATTATACAAATAATCCATTCTATTACATTTTTTACCTTAGGATCTACTTTTATCATATGAATAACCTTCTTTCTAAAACACTATTATATTATACAATAGTGTAAGCAAATAAGCAATGTTTTTTATACTATTTATGCCTGCTTTGTTGGTAATTGTATAACAACTTCTGTGCCTTGTCCTACTACACTTTTTATATCAATACTTCCACCATTATTATCTAATATTTCTTTTGCTATTGATAGTCCGAAGTCCAGTTCCTCCCATTTCTCTAGTTCTTGCCTTATCTACTCTATAAAATCTTTCAAATATTCTAGCCAAATCTTCTTCTGGTATTCCTATACCATTATCTATAATTTTTATATATGCATTATTATATACAAAACCTACATATATTTTTATTTTTCCAAAATCTTTAGTATACTTTATACTATTTGATAGTATATTTAATATTACTCTTTCTATACCATATTTATCTGCGCATACTGGTGGAACATTGGCTGTTACAAAACATTCAGTATCTTGATGCTTTTTATCTATTTCTATTTGCAATTTTTCTTGGCATTTCTTTACTAATTCTCCTAAATCAAATTCTGTTTTTTCTATACGTGTCTGTGAATTATCGTATCTTGATAAAGTAAGTAAATCACTTACTAATTTTGCCATTCTTCTTGCTTCAGTAGCTATTACATTTAAGAATTTGTCTTGTATTTCCTTTTCATATTCACCTTCTAATAATGTATCTGCATATCCCATTATTGATGTTATAGGTGTTTTTAATTCGTGAGATACATCTGCTACGAATTCTTTTCTCATATTATCTAGTTTTACGTGTTCTGTGATATCTTGAATTACTACTATCATTCCTGCAGGTCTATCATTTTCATCTTTATAAGGTGCAAAAAACATATTAATATATCTGTCTCCAACTTTTACTTTTTGCTCTGATGAAGTCCAATTTTCTAGATAAATAATTTTTTCCATATTTATATCTATATTTAATTTTTTAAATATTTTTTCAAAAGTATCGTCATCTTCTTTTAATCCTAAAAATGTTATTGCTGCTGGATTTATATGTATTATACTTCCATCAATTCCAAAAGCAATTATTCCGTCTGTCATGTGTAAAAGTATAGTTTCCATTTGTTTTTTCTGTCTTGTGGCTTCATTTAAATTTTGTCTCATTTCTACACTTATATAGTTAAATGCATCTGTTAAATCTGTAATTTCATTTTTCTTTTTTTCATCAGTCTTGTTTGTTTTTATCATATCACTTGCAACCATTTTTTCCGCACTTTTTATTAATTTCGTTGTAGGATTTACTATGTGTTTATTAACAAATACACCAACCATAATAGAAATAACTGTAAATATTGATATTCCTGATATAAATAATATTTGGCTTTGTTTCATTTGAACTTCAACCGCTTCTTTTTCTATTACATTTTGCTGTAAATCTTTCATTGTAATCATGGAAAATATGCCTATTCCAGATATTACAACAATTCCTACTGTTACTAATATTAATATTATTTTTATTTGAATATTTTTAAACAATTAAACATCCTTCTTTCTTATAGATATTTCTTCGGAGTGACGGAACGACGAGGGCGTCGTTCCCTACAAAATGGGTTGCATACCATGTGACCAATATATTATTGGGGTATGCCTTCGGAGCACGGAACGACGAGGGCGTCGTTCCCTACAATGTGGGTTGCATACCATGCGACCAATATATTATTGGGGTATGCCTTCGAAGAACGGAACGACGAGGGCGTCGTTCCCTACAATGTTTCGGGTCGTTGGGGACGCCGACCCCTACAAATTTATTTCATTAAAAAGCAAGTCTGGGATGGTACCCAGACTTGCTCCCAAAATCTATATTATTTATTTGCAGCTATATAATATCCTACTCCTCTTTTTGTTATTAATAACTTTGGTGTAGAAGTATCTTTTTCTATTTTTTCTCTTATTCTTCTAACTGTTACATCTACTGTTCTTATATCGCCATAATATTCATATCCCCAAACTTTTTCTAGTAGAGTTTCTCTTGTTACTACTTGTCCAGGTTGAGATGCTAAGAATTTTAAAACTTCAAATTCTCTTAAAGTTAAATCTATTACTTCATCTCCAACTTTTGCTTCAAATTTATTTAAATCTAATGTTAAATTTCCTACTTTTATTTTATTTGCATTTGATTCAGTTGCTGTCATATCTTGTCCGTCTGCATTTTCACTTATATCTACTTTTCTTAAATTAGCTTTTATTCTTGCCATTAATTCTCTTACGCTAAATGGCTTTGTTATATAGTCATCTGCACCTAATTCTAATCCTAATATTTTATCTATTTCTTCATCTTTAGCTGTTAACATTAATATAGGAACATTAAGTGTATGTCTTATTTTTTTACAAACCGTTAATCCATCCATTTTTGGTAGCATTATGTCTAATAATATTAAGTCTGGTCTTTCATTTAATGCAATATCTACTGCAGCTACTCCATCATTTGCTTCTAAAGTATTATATCCTTCTTTTTGCAAATTATAAACCAATATATCTACTATAGGCTTTTCATCATCTACAATTAATATTGTTTTTTTATCTCCTTTATTTGCTTCCACAAAAATCCCGCCTTTCAATAACAAGATTTATTATTTTTATTTATTTTATATCATATTAATAGCTTTTGTACAAGTTTTTTTGCAAATTTTTTGCTATTTTTGATTTAAAATTAAAATTATATTTAAATGGCCCAAGTTTGCAATACATTCCCTGTGTAAGTAATTATAATAATATTTTTTACGAGTTCGACCGGTCCAGTTCTGTCTGCAACTATGGTTGAGTGTGTATCTACAATATGAATTAACATATATCTTAAACGCCTTGGAGAACGCAATGAAAAATATTATTATAATTACTGTAACTATTAGTCAAACATTCCTATTACATGATAATCTCTATTTCATATATTCCCCCATCATCTACTAATTTTACCTGCTTGTCTGGTATTTCGTTTCCATTTAATATAAACTTTTGTACCCCATTTTGTTTTGAATTTGGATTTTTTACTTTAACATTATAAATGCTTGTTTTATATCTATATTTGATGCTATATTCCTTCCATTCTTGCGGAATACAAGGTTCTATTTTCAAATATCCTTTTTCTATTTTTAAACCTAATATATATTCTATTCCTGCTTTATAGAACCAACTACTTGAACCCGTATACCAAGTCCAACCTCCTCGTCCTGCTAAATTATCTGCTCCATACACATCTCCTGCAATAACATAAGGTTCTACTTTATATTTTCTTGCTTCTTCTTTAGTTCTTGCATGTTCTATTGGATTTATCATTCTAAAATAATCTGTTGCCTTATCTCCAAAGCCTAATTTTACTAAAGCAATTATCGTCCATATTGCTGCATGTGTATATTGCCCACCATTTTCTCTTACTCCTGGCAAATATGCTTTTATATATCCAGGTTTAAATTTTCCGTTATTAAAAGGAGGATCCAAAAGTTTTATTAATCCATTTTCCTTATCTACTAAATGCTTTTCTAAACTATCCATTGAAATATATTTTTTGTCGTTATCACCTGCATTTGATATAACAGACCAGCTTTGAGATATACTATCTATTCTACATTCATCATTTTCTATACTACCTAACGTATCTCCATCATCTGTAAATGCTCTTTTAAACCATCTACCATCCCATGCATTTTTATTTATATTATTTTTTAATTCATTCTTTATATCTTCATACCTTTTTGCTCTTTCTTCATCTTGTTTGAATTTACATATTGGAATAAATTTTTCTAAAATATCATAAAGGAAAAATGCTAACCATACACTTTCACCAATTCCTTTGTTTCCAACTGTATTAAATCCATCATTCCAATCGCCAGAGCCTATTTTAGGTAATCCATTTTTCCCAAAGTTTAATGATTTTTCTATTGCCTTTATACAATGCTCATATACTGTTGCACTTTGCTCACTTTCGTTATGCATATCATATTTTTCATCTACGTTTTCTTCCAACACTTCTCCATCTATAAAAGGCACAACTTCATCTAGTATATTGTAATTATCAACTGTATTTATATATTCTGCAGTAGCATAGCATAACCATAGTAAATCGTCTGAAAATCTAGTTCTGATACCTCTTTTTGTTTCTGCATGCCACCAATGTTCTACATCGCCTTCTATAAATTGATGTGCCGAATGCAATAAAATTTGTTTTTTCAAAAACTCTGAATCTATATATTTTAGTCCTAAAGTATCTTGTAATTGATCTCTAAATCCAGTTGCTCCACCAGATTGATAATAACCTGTTTTTCCTAATAAACGTGAAGTTATTGTTTGGTAAACAATCCAACCATTTAACATTATATTCATAGATTCTACTGGAGTTTTTACTTGTACTCTGTTTAACAGTTCATACCAATAATTTTTTATATTAATAAGTTCTTCTTTACAATTTGATATGTTTGAGTACTTATATGCTATATTTTTTGCATCTATTAAATTCTCTTCTTCTCCCAACGTAAAAGAAATTGTTTTATTTTCATAAGGTTCTATATTTATATTAACTTCAATAGCTATACAGCCTTGTATTCCTAAACTATTTTGATTATCAAGTGATACTTTATATAAGCCTTCCGGATTTTCTATTGTTTTATTCCCTATAAAAAAGTTTTTGCTTCCAGTATATGAGTCTATTTTTTCACTAGTTGCTATATAAGCTACTGAATTTGCCTCCAAAGAATTATATAAATTCTTTGCATATATTACATTATTATTTTTTTCTATATCAATATATCCAACAGATTTTATTTCATCTTCGCCCATACATGGATTAATATAATAAACTAACTTTAACTCTTTCTTTTCGTTAGTAGTGTTTTTTAGTTTTAGTAAATTTATTTTTGCTTTATCTTCTTTAGGAACAAAAATATCTAAATCTTGTATAATTCCATCTGTTATTGTTTTTACATTAGTATATCCAAATCCATAGGTTATAACTGTATCTTGTTTTGTTTTACTTCCTAATCTCCATACCTTACCAGTGTTTTTGTTATTTATATATATAATTTCTGACGGAATATCTGATACAGGGCTATTTGAAAATGTTGTTACTCTGTTTAATCTGCTATTTTTGTACCAAGTATATCCACCTAAATTATCTGTTACTACTGTTCCAAAATTTTTATTTGCCATAACATGTGACCATACTGTTGGTGTATTATTTATACTATTTACTTTTAATACATATTCATTTCCTTCTTTAGAAAATCCTCCATACTCATTAAAATATTTTAATTCATCTATATTTTCTATATTTATATTTTCATCTTGACTGATTTCAGGAAGTATAGTTGTTTCTGTTCCTATATTTGATTGTTTATCTAAAAACTCTTCTTCCTTTTCTTCTATTTGCGATTTTATTTCTCCAACTGATGCATCCAGAGTTAAATTTGCCCTAAATTTCAGTAAGTCTATTTCTTCTTGTTTAATTTCTTTTGCATTTAGCACAAAAATTTTACTATTTTTCAAAAAGTTTAATTGCCTATTTAATATAGCTGTTTCAATCTCTTCTTTAACATATTGTTCGTATATATACTCTTCTTCATTTAATATAACTAAATCTACGTTTATATTCTTAGCTCTAAAAAACTCATAAGCTCTTAGCACTTCATAAATAATATATATATCATTTATATCTTTAATTTTTACCAAAAGTATTGGTAAATCTCCAGATATTCCAAACTTCCATAATTCACTTTGCAAATATTGTTTTTTAGGTATTTTTGCCAGTTCTAATTTTTTCAATGGATTTTGGAACATTAAATATGTTAGCATTGCTTGATAAGTTTCAATATCTTTTCTATTAATATCTAAATATATACTTTCAGCTTCTGTTCGTGCAAATGATAATTCAAAATTTTCGCTTACTTTTTCAGTATTTTTATATTGATCTAACTTATTTAATATTTCTTCTTTTTTATCTGATATTGCTACTATTAAATCCATTGTAATTTTTTTACCCGGCAGTATTTTTACTGTTCTCTTTAAGGCAACTACAGAATCTGTAACTAGGTCTGTTTGCCTACTTAATGGTTTTGAGTCCTTTACCATTATAGGTAACCCTACATTATTTCTGCCAAAAAATTTTTCTTTATCTATTTCATATTCCAGTTCTCCTATTGTTTCATTTTCAGTAAACATACAAATTCCCACATACATATCTAATTTGTTCGTATCTCTTTGTTTTCTTCTAACTAAAATTTTGTCATCAATATGCTCATAGGTTAAAAACAAATTATTAAAAGCTGGATGTGCATAATCTTGTTCTTTTGTTGATATTACTGGCTCAAAAAAGTTTGTTATTTCTAATATTTCTTCTTTTGTTCCATTATTCTTTAACTCTAATCTTCTTATTTCCACATTATCATTTGGTGCTACGGTTATTTTAGTTGTAGTTTCAATCGAACCATCTTGCCTAATTATTTTATTTTGATCTGGAGCAAATTGTATACTGTATTTATCCGGCTTACCTAAATAATTTGAATAGGTGTTTGTCCATATTCTTTTAGAATTTATATTTTTAATATAAGAATATATTCCTTGCTGATAGTCTGACGTATATTTAAACCTATTTATCATAATGTCATTAAACGTACTGAAGCTATCTCCTCTATCATTCATGCATATAGTATATGTTCCGTTTGAAATTACATTTGCTCTTGGTAAAAATTCATTTACTTTATTATATACTCTAACTGTGTAATTATCGTGTTTATTTAATTTTATTTTTTCTACTTTTTCTTTCTTTTCCTTTGTAATTATGGCCTTCTCTGGCATTCTTTCTTGAAGCAAAATATCTATAGCTGCTATTTCTGGATTTTTACTAAATCTTTTTTGCAAAATATTATTGTTAATATAATTATCTATTGATAATAATATTAAGCCTTGATGATGTGCCATATATGTTTTTACAGGACTATTTTTTTGCCCGTACTTTAATCTTGATGCTGTATAATCTATTGATTCATAAAATCCATATTTTCCGTACATATCCTGTTTTTCTAGTAGTTTTAAATTATTAACAACATCTTGTGGTTCATCTGGTAATGCTAAGATTAATCCATAAGAAGATACAACCATATCATCTGCCAATCCTCTTTTTAAGCCTAGCCATGGTATCCCAAAAGCTTTATATTGATAATTATAATTTAAGTCTCTCAAATTAAATGCAGATTCTGATATTCCCCAAGGTATACCAAGTTTTTTAGCATACTCTTTTTGGCTCATTATCATAAATTTACAAGATTCATCTAATAAACTGCCAACATGTCTTCTAATATTAACATTTGGCATTAAATACTCAAAAGCAGTTCCAGACCAAGATATAAGTCCTTTATATTTATTAAGTGTTGTAAGAGTTCTGCTTAAATTGTTCCAATGTTTTGTTGGTATATCTTTTTTAGCTATTGCAACTAAACTGGTTTGTCTTGCTTCTGATGCTAATAAATCATAATAAGAATCTGTTAACTTATTTTCCTCTACATTAAAACCTATTGAAAATAATCTTTTTTTATAATCATATAAAACAGAAAAATCTGTATTATCAATTAAGTTTTCCACTGTTTTTATCATATTATCTATTTGCTCATATTGTGTGGTATTTTTTACATTTAACAAAAATTGTTTTAATACATACAAATACCCTACAAAATTTCCGCTATCTACAGATGAAACATATCTTGGCATAAGTGGTTGTAATGTTTTAGTATCATACCAATTATATAAATGCCCGTTCCACTTTGCTAAGCTACTTACTGTATTTATCATTTTATTTAATAATTCTAAAGCTTTATCTAAACTTATATATTTTAAATCATTTGCCGCAATTATAGCTAATAATCCTAAACCTATATTAGTTGACGAAGTTCTATATGCAACCTTTTCAATTCTATCTTCTTGGTAATTGTCTGGTGGTAAAAAATTATTCTTTTCATTTATATAATTCTCAAAAAACTCCCAAGTTTTTCTACCTATATTTAATACATATTCTGTATCTTCTTTTTTTAGTTTTTGCTTATTATTTACATTTTCCCTGCTAATATTCCACATTGCATAAGGGCCAAATATCCATAAAGCACCTAAAATAACTAGTGTAATGCTCTGTATTTGGTAAAATGTAAGAACAAACAAAACACCAAAAATTAAATTTATACTCATATTTTTATAATATGATAATATATCTGTTTTTGCTTGTTTTTCTGTTTCTTCAGCAGTTGTCCATTCTAGTAAATTTTGTTTTGAAAAATTTATTCTATATATAGTTTTTATTATTGCATTTGCGCTTATATATGCCTTATGAGGTAAAAGCATTATTTCAAAAATTCCTCTGTATATACTTGCTCTAAACATACTTATTTTGCTTGAAAAACTTTTATATGCATTTATAAATCCGCTTCCAATATCTTTTTTAAATATTATATAATTTAGTATATCTATAATAGTTGGCATTGTTATTGCAATTAGTGATACTATAACAGTAGGATAAATTGAAATACCTTTATTTAATTTTAAAAGCACACTTACTAATATTGCAATAAAAGCAAGCACTGGTATTAAACTTCTTCTTAAATTATCTAGTATTTTAAATTTAGATAAGGCACCTAATGGATTTGTTTTTTTATCTCCTCTTTTATCTATAATAGTTTTTTTAAGCCACCTTACAATCTGCCAATCTCCCCTAATCCATCTGTGATTTCTTCCCATTGCAGCATTATATTTTGAAGGGTATCCATCTAATAAAACTATATCATTTACAAGAGCACACCTTAAATAACTACCCTCTAGTAAATCATGACTTAAAACTGTATTTTCCGGAATTTCATTACCTAAAACTTTTTCAAATACCTCTAAATCGTATATTCCTTTTCCTGTAAATATTCCTTCATCAAAATTGTCTTGGTAAATGTCTGAAATGGCATTACTATATGAATCCACTCCACCTAGTCCTGCATAAATTTTAGTAAATTTACTTTTATTGGAAGCCTCTAAATCTATCCCCACTCTAGGTTGCATAAGTGCATGTCCGTCTACTACAACATTTCTATTATTACCTATCACAGGTTTATTCAAAATATGAGCCATCGCACCAATTAATTCTAACCCTGAATCCAATACTAAATTTGTATCTGAATCTAAAGTTATTATATATTTTATTTTTGGTACATTATTTTCATTTGCAATAGTATTTGTTTTAAAATGCTTTGCAATTAATGGAGAAATGGCTAAATTATCGTTTCCGGTGTTTGCTACTTTTTGCAATAATATTGCATTAAACTGATTTAACAAACCTCTTTTTCTTTCCCAACCTAAGTAGCACTTTTCAGATGCATTCCAAACCCTATTTCTGTATAAAAAATGAAATATAGGAAAGCCTTCTGATTTATATTTTTCATTTAACCTTTTTACTGCCTCTAATCCTGCATTTTCTACTTCTTCATCATAAAATTCTTTTTCATTTTTGCTTGCCTTTGCATCCCCTAAAAGTGCAAAATATATATTTTTACTTTTATTTGCAATATAGTAAATTTCTAATTTTTCCATTAACTCATTTACTTTTTTAGCACTATCAATTATAGTTGGAATTACTACAAAAGTTGCATATTCCTCTGGCACACCGTCTAAAAAATCTAACTTTGGTATCATTTTTGCTTTAGTAAACTTCGTTAGCACATAGTTTAATATTTGTACATATATCTCTGTAATTGGTATATATAGTAATATTGATAATATTACAGCACTTGCAACATTGCTAACAGAATTTATATATGCTCCAACAAACAATGTTATTATTATAGGTACTAAAAATATTGATAATATATACTTTAATGCACTATTCCCTTGCTTTTTACATTTTATTTGCAATGCAGAATATAGCTTGTTTATACCGATTAGATACTAAATAATATCCAACATGTTTTTCCTTTTCATTTGTAGTATTCATACGTGCTAATTCTAAAACTTTATTAGCAATGTATATTTCCGAAATTTTAGTTTTTTTAGAAATCTCTCCAATTTTTGCTCTATAATACTCTTTTGTTTTATAATCCATTTTTGTATATACACCTGCAGGATCAGCTTTTAAAACTTCTTCAACTCCATTTATATTTTCAAATATGTCTAATATATTTAATCTTCCAATTTCTTTTAGACTAGTTATACTATTTCCTATAGAAACCTTAGAACTTGCGATAAGAAAATGCTCTCTTTTTATAACATCTTGTATGCTAGTTCCCATTTTATTTACTTGCTCTTCTAGTATATTTAAATATGCTATACCATTTTTTCCGTACTTTTTTAACTTATAAGACATATACTCTATAAATGGATACTTCATCTCTTTATATGACATATCTTTAGTTTGTTCTTTATTATTTGATTTATATTTTTGATTTTTAAAATCCTTTTTTTCAATTAATCTTTCTACTATATTTTCTACTTTGTATTTTTGTATTTGTGATGAATAAATTTTTTCACATATATTTCGTATATTTTCTATAATTGCAATTTGTAAAAATAATTGTAAACTCCAAATTTCTTCCATTCCTAATGTTTTCTTTTGTTGGTATGCTTGTAAGCAATACTTTAAATTATCATAATCTATTTTACTATCTGTATATGCTACAATTTCTGAAGCTAACACATAAATTCTTGCAAATCCTTCGTATGGTGCATTGCTAAGTCCAATAAAACTCTTATACTTTTTTTGTGAAATCTCTTTTACTATTGTTTGAACAGTTTCCTCAATTATATAGTAATTATCTAATAGCCACTCTCCTGCCGGATATATATCTATCCCTATTTTTATATGTTCATTTAATATATTGTATGTTTTTGTTATAAACTTAAAATTATCTTTTAACCTTGGAATTGGGTATGTTTTAGCATTAGAAAAATGCTGCAAATTATGGTCTGCAGCTATTTTTTCCATATATATTTCTAATTGACCTTTATCTAATACTGCACCTTTTATATTTAGCACCTTATACTCGTTTGACTTCATTAAAAACCTCCACACAAAATGTGTATTTGATTTACATATTTTGTGTAGTTATGGTTTTTTTATGCAATTATACGATTTATTTGAAAAAAGTGAATTGCAATGTGGAAACTGATTATGCCTACACCTATGCATTTACAATAAATTTTTATGTAGGTAATTATAATAATATTTTTACGAGTTCGACCTTGAGCCACTATGTCTGCAATCCAATTAGAGTGTGTATCTATAATATGAATTTGGTTGTATCATAAACGCCTTGGAGAACGGAATAAAAAATATTATTATAATTACCTACACTCTTAATATATTAATTAAAAAGTTGATTTTTCCTATACAACAAAAAAAGAGTAAAAGTTTTTTGACCTTCACTCTTAAATCAACCTTATATACTTCTATATAAGTAATCTCCACATTACATGGAAAATATTTATTAACTTAACTGCAACACAAATTTAAATAATGCAAAATTAAAATTTTTTAAAAAACTTTTTTCTAATTTATGTTAGTTTTTTTAAAATTACTTAAATCTCTTAACATTTGTAATAAATATTCCCCTTTGTTATGCCTTCTTTCATCCCTATCAAGGTTTCTCTTACCAAAATAAACAAATCCATTACTTTCATAAAACTCTTTTAATTGTGGAATATCTTCACACTCTAAAAATACAAAACGACCACCAACAATATCTTGAACCTCTTTTATTTTGTTGCAAGCAAATTGTAATAATACATCTCCATCTATTAGTTCATTATATCCATTTTTAAAATTTTTTCCAATTTGCCCTATTAAAGGCAAAGTTACTGTATAATAGTCTTCTTCTATCGAGTCTTTATCTGCAAATCTGGACATTCTTTTTCGTAATTTATAACTTAATAAATTTTTCTTTATTCGAATAGTTTTATTACTAATTGCAAAATATCCTACTATCACTTCTTCTTGTTTATAAGATGAAGTAATTATAAACGTTTTTGCAATGCCTTGCTTTACAAATTCAATAGCTGTCTCTTTAAAAAAATATTCTACATCTTTATTTAAATTGCATTCAAAATTAGATACAACCTTTTTGGCATTTTCTTTTCCAATAGAATCACATATGCTTTCCAAACTAATTATATTATATCCCATTATTGACAATTAAATATTTTTCTAATAGTTGCCTTATCATCTATATTTTTAATAGAAGCATTAACATGCACTTTTTTACCTTTTCTTCCTTCTGCATTTTCAAGCGCACTTAAAAAAGACCTTGCTGCAGACCTATCTTTAATTTTTATATTTTTTAAAAAACTTTTTGTAGACATATTTATTACCCCTATTATAATATACTCTGTTTTTGCTTTTTTGATACCAATTGTAATATATATTTTAGCACAAAATTTACATAATATCAATATTTTTTATGCTATATGTAATTCTATATTAGATATATATCATATTTATAACAAAAGTCAACAAAAATCGATTTACAAAATTCGACACTATGTATGTTGCACATATTTTTCGTCCCCCCATGTGCACTAATTTTTAATCTTCCCATTCTTCATTATTTAATATTTTTTGTTGGTTTAATGTAGTTATTTCATACAATTTATCTTCACCGACTATTTTCTTAATTTTCTTTAAAGCTTCTGGCACTCTTAAGTATAGTCCACCTTTATTATGGCAATCTGTTGCAATAAAATGAACTAAATTCTTTTTTAATAAGTACTTAACCGCCTTTTTTGCATGCTTTCCGTATGAGCCCAATATACTGCCATAATTGCATTGCATTAAACATCCTTTTTCAATATATTCGTTTACAATATCAGGATTTTCTTGAACTATTTTATATCTTTCCGGATGAGCAATTATTACTTTTATTCCTATTGTATCGAAAAAATAATGTATATAATCAAAATAATTAATATTAGTTACCATAGGTAATTCTATTAATATATATTTGCTATTTGCTAAAGTTAATAACTTTCCATCTTTCATTAATTTATCTAGTTCTTCGGTTATGTATATTTCCATTCCAGAATATAATTTTAACCCCATATTTTTTTCTTCAATAATTTCTTGTAATTTGTCTTTCCAAGAAATTAATTCATCAGCTTTTGTTTCATAATAGTCAGTCATATAATGTGATGTTAAAATAATATCTGTAAAACCGGCCTCTTTTGCTTCTTTAAAAATTTCTAGAGTAGTTTCTAAATCTTTAGAACCATCGTCTACATTTGGAATAAGATGTGTATGTATATCTATCATACTTAATGCACCTCTATTCTTACATATTTAATTATATTTATTACTTTGGTTTTGATGGAGTTTCCTATTTGCTTTTACTTTTAGTAGAATTTCTATCTCCATAATAGTATGTTGTATTATACTCTTTTTGCTTAATTGGTACTTTATTTAATATAACTCCTGCTATTTTTCCACCTACATTTTCAATAGATGCTTTTACTCTTTCTAAGTCGTCCTTTTTAGTTGATTTATATGATGAAACTAAAATTGTTGTATCTGCCATTCTTGCTAAAACTATTGCATCTGTAACTAACATACATGGTGTTGCATCTAATATAATAATATCAAAAACCTCTCTTAATTTCTTTAACATTCTAGTAGTAGCTTCTGTTCCTAGTAATTCTGCTGGATTTGGAGGAACATTTCCTGCTGGTATTACAAATAAGTTTTCTACTTCAGTTTCTTTTACATAATCTAATATATCTATATCTTCGTTTGTCCCTGTTTCATCTATTCCAGATAGAAAATTAGATACACCTGGTTTACTAGGTATTTGAAATAATGATGCAACTCTTCCTTTTCTCATATCTACATCTACTAGAACTACTTTTTTACCTGCTTGTGCAAAAGTAATAGCCAAGTTTGATGATACCCAACTTTTTCCTTCTCCAGGTTGTGTAGATGTAATTAATATTGTTTTTAAATTTTTTTGTGAGTCCATAAATAATATATTTGTTCTTAAAGTTTTAAAAGTTTCAGCAATAGGAGATTTTGGATTTCTTTGTACAATTAATTCTTTTTTCATTATCTTTTACCTCCTTTTGGATTTTTAAACTCTGCTTCATAATTTGGAATAGACGTTAAAACAAATAATCCTGTGCATTTTTCTATATCTTGCTCTGTTTTAATTGTATTATCTAACATATTAAATATTAAAACATACGCAACAGATATTAATAAACCTATAAAAGTAAATATTGCTATATCTTTTGCATGATTAACATTACTTGGGTTCATAGGTGGTTCTGCTTTATCTAATAAATAAACATTTTTAATATTATATATGTCCACTATTTTTTCACTAAATACTGCAGCTATTTCATTTGCTACTTTTGCTGCATAGTTTGGATCTTCATCTTTTACTTTTATTTCTATAATATCTGCATCCTTAACAGCATTTACAGATACTCTATTTTTTATTTTTTGTACTTCTGTATCTCCTAAATTTAAATTTTTAGCAACTTGTCCCAATATAACATTTCTTTTTATTAATTCGCTATATGTAGAAACTAATTTAGAATTTAATGTTAAATCTGTTGAGGTAATTCCTGCTTGAGAAGTAGTTGTTGAATTTTGTACTAATACCATACTTGTTGCAGCCGTATATGCTGGTGTAACAAAAAAATATGAATATATGGTTCCAATAATAATTAATATTAGTGTTATTAATACTATATCTGTTTTTTTACTCCAAAACAAAGAAAATAATTCTTTTAAATCTAATTCTTCCATGTTTATTTCTCCCTCTTCCGTAAAATTTACTTTTATATTATATATGTTACTTAAAATTTTTTCAACTATTTTTATATTAATATTTAAAAAAATTTGCACCCGTAAATTTTACGGATGCTTTAAATATAAAATACATGAATTAGTTGTTTTCTTTCCTTTTTCCTTTTATCATTTTTATTATTTTACAAATAGCAATACAAATCAATATACCAAATATTACACCTAAACTATCAATTAACACATCCTGCACCATGGGACCTCTTCCCGGTACAAAACTTTGATGTATTTCATCTGAAATTGCGTAAACCGCACCCATAATAAAACTTATGCCTATTCTTTTTATTTCCTTTAACTTATATGTTTTCATTAAGGACATTAATAATAATCCAAGTAAAGCATAAATTGAAAAGTGAGCAGTTTTTCTTACTATGTGCTCTACTTTTCGTAATACTTGTTCTTTTTCTTTACTATCTAAATTTTGTATATATTTTATATTTTTAGTAATTGCTATTGTAATTTGTTTACTTAACTTTCCAGATTTTTCTCCATTTTGGCTTGAAAAATTAAATATTACTCCAAATAAAACTAATATTATACTTAGTATTAAAATTATTCTATATATATTTACGTTCATAAGTTACTCCTATCATTTTTTAAGTATTATTTTTCGTCTTTTCTCTATTATAACCTTGTATCTAATAATATGTTACTCATTTTCATAAAAAAATATTTTTTACTAACCTAATATGCAAAATTACTTAATATCATAAAATTCTTTAATTGAATTTGTTTTTTTCTTTAATAACTCTAATGTTGTTTCATATGCTCTGTTACTTGCTTTTTCTTTATAATAAGGATTTTCTAATTCTTCTTTTTTCGGTAATTGTAGCACTTTATCAATTGCATTTTCTATTTCTTTAACTTTACAATCAACATCAATAATTGAACTTCCCTTTACTCTACCTTTTTGCCTATCTCCTATATTTATAGTATAGCATCCTAATGTGGGTGCTTCTATTATTCCAGAGCTTGAGTTTCCTATCAATGCAATACCATTTTTTAATAAATAATGATAAGAATCTGGATGTAAATTTTCAAAATATATTGTATTTTCATTTTGATTTACAAATTTATTTACTGCCATTCTAATTTGATTGGAATTAGTATCTGAATTTGTACCTAAAAATATAAATTTATAATTAGCAATATATTTTTTTATTATACTCAACAATACATTAATTTGTTCTATTGGTTTATTCTCAGTTAATGTTTCTGGATGAAATAAAACCACAAAATATTTATTTTTTTCTAATTGTATAATTTGCTCATCTACATTATTTAAGTTAATACTTTTACAATTTTCACTACCCATTGCACCTATATAAAATACTCTATTAGGATTTTCTCCAAGTTGAATAACTCTATTTTTATACTCCTCTGTACTTGTAAAATGATATAAGCTCATTTTACTTATACAGTGTCTTATAAATTCATCATAATTACCAAGCGTTATTTCTCCACCATGAATATGTAAAATTTTTATTCTATTCATTGCAGCTGCTATAGCAACTCCTAGCATTTCATATCTATCCCCTAGAATAATGATTAAATCATAATTATGTTTCTCAAAAAATTCTCCAAATTTATATAACGTTGCTGACATATTTTTTATAATAGTATTGATATCTGTAGAATTCATATCTAATCTTATTTTTTCTACAATTTTAAATCCATCATTCTCTATAATATGATATCCTGTACCATATTTTTCATCTAATAATGAACCTGTTACTAATATTTCCAAATCAATATTTTTATTATTATTTAATAAATTCAAATAATTTCTTACTATTCCATAATCAGCTCTTGAACTAGTAACATAAGCTATTTTATACATGTTTTTTCTCCTTTAATATTTTTTCTCTTAATATATTCTCTATTATATAGAAAATATACCCACAAGTGCAACAAATAACTATATTAACAAATATAACAATTAAATCATTATTAACAAATTTATAAACATATTTTGATAACGTGTAATAATATACCATCTGTGTTAAAAATATGTGATAAGAAGCTTTACTAATTTTCTCTAAAATTTTGCAATTAATTGTCACATTATTTAGTATACATATTATAATTGGTATAATATATAAATTACTAAGTATTGAAGTTCCTTTCCAATATTTTATAAATACATCACACTTGAAATATTGCACTAGAATAATATATGCAATTCCTAATAGAAATGAAATAATATAATATTTTTTCTTTATTTTTACTCTATGCAAAGCAAAAAAGCATCCAGCTGCAATTATAAACATATATCTAAAAATTAATAATCTGTAATATCCCGCTTTTAATGAAAATATATTAACACCTATTTCGTATATAATATTTAATACAAAAAATTGTATGAGACCGTGAAACCTTGTTGGTTCTATATATATATATATATATATATATTAACGGAAACAATAATATTAACTGTATCATAAGTGGGGTATAATAACTTCCTGGACCTACTCCGCCGCATATAAAGTCTAATAAAAAATTTTTTATACCAAATGATTTATTATAAATAATTAATAGGGTTTCTTCTACAAAAAAGGCAATTAAAAATGGTAATATAAATCTAAACAATTTTTTTATAATAAGTTCCCTATTATAGCAGGATTTTAAATCATTCAACTTATGTTTTTTATATGATAAAGCCCATAAATATCCAGACACAAACATAAAAATTGGTACTGCCATATCTATCCAAAAAGGAAAAAGTAACCATAATCTTTGAGAATCTGAAAAATTACAATGTGTAATAATTACAAAAATTATGCAAACTCCTTTTAATACATCTATTGTATGATTTCTTTCTTCTTTATCCATTTCTATGTTCTCCTCTATTTATTATTCTAAATCAATTACTTCATATAATTTATATTAAAATCCTTCATTAGATAATTTATCTTCAATTATTTGTTTTAAAATTTTATATCCTTTTTCATTTAAATGTAGTCCATCATATGTATAATCAGATTTAAGATTGCCCCAATCATCATTTAGTTTGTCTGTATCAATCCATGTTACCCCCCCCCGCAAACATTTGTTTTAGTGACATGTTTAATTCTTCTACCTTTTTATTGTTTCTATCCATTCTTCCATTAATATGTATACACGAAATAAACATTATCACTGCATTGGGTTTGTAACTTCTAATATATTTAATATTTTCCATTATACTATTATATATTTGCTCATACGAATAATTATATATAATATCATTTGTGCCATGCATCATAATATATATATCAGATGTACAATTTAACATCTTCTTTGATAATATTAAATCATTATATTCAAAACTTGATATTCCTCGTATAGCACAATTAATTACTTTATAATTTTTTAAATATGTAATATTCCAATCATCTAATTGAGAATGACCTACAAAAGTTATTGTTTTTTCCTTACTTTCTTTTTTTTTTAACAACTGCTCTTTTTCGTTTATTCTATCTGTTATAGACTTAAAAAGCAAATTTTTTTTTATTCTTTTGTTCTGCATTGCAATTGCTAATTCAAAATCAATATTATCATCTATATCTATGGAACTTTCTTTATCCATTATATAAGCCATACCATTTTTACCAAAAAAATGTTTATTTTCTAAATAATAGCCAATTTTAGAAATAAATATTGCTCCATTTGGTTCATACTCTTTTATTTTTTGTCTAGCATAATCTGAATAGTCTAAGTCAAATTTTTCCAAGCTTAATGAATTATCAATTGGCTTAATAAGTGTAGAACTTTTATGAGCTTCTGTTACACTTACCAAAGTACTTTTAGTTTCAAAATTTGCTTCAAACAATTCTATTGACTCTAAAATGTGTTTTTCTGTTCTTAAAGGAGATGTTGGTTGTAATAAAACAAAATAATCAAACTCCTGTGTATCCATTCTAGAAAAAATTTCTTTTAATGCATCGTAAGTTGAAGCTGTATCACTTGAAGTTTCTTTACTTCTGTATATTACTTCTGCACCGTATTTTTCACTTATTTCTCCATATTCTTTTGAATCCGTTGATACAATTATTCTTTCAAAACAATTACTATTTATTGCAGCTTCAATTGTCCATGCAATTAATGGTTTACCACACAAATTTAAAATATTTTTATTAGGTAATCCTTTTGAACCAGATCTAGCAGGAATAATCGCAATTTTTTTCATCTTTGTCCTCCTTTTTACAATTATTCTTCATTTTTAAAATAAGATGATTTTATTAATTCATCCTCTTCAAAATCATATTCAGCTTGTTTTCCTATAATTTCATGCCAATACATTGGCGAAATACCACTTCCTGGTCTTTTGCATATTAAATTATCCTCTGTAAAAATTTCACCTTTTTTTATTTTCTTTTTAGCAATAATCGATTTTCTTGCAATCTTCTTATTTTTTGCTTCTGATGTAGTTACTTTTTTAATTCCAGTACCATAAATAATTTCTGCACGTTTTACATTTTCAACTAGTTCTTTTAGTTCCTGTGGTGTAGCAGATGCTTTGTGGTCCGGACCAGGGAAATTTTTATCTAGAGTAAAATGCTTTTCAATAAAACTTATTCCATATGAAACTGCCATAATAGCTCCAATGCATCCAACACTATGATCAGAAAAACCAATTTCATAATTTGGAAAATGTTCTTGTAAATCTTGTATTGCACTTATATTTACATCTTCATCAGGTGTTGGATATTCTGTATTACAGTGTAAAATAATTATTCTATTTTTCTTCTTACTTTGTAATATTTCAATTGCTTTTTTTATTTCTTCTATTGTTGACATACCTGTTGATAGAATAATAAGTTTATTCTCTATTTCAATAGAACCTATTTTTTCTAAATATGGTAAATTAGTAATTTCTCCTGATGGAATTTTCCATATTTTTTGCTTTTCTTTCTCTAAAAATGCTATTGATTCAAAATCAAATGCTGTTGAAAACACTTCCAAGCCTAATGATATAGCATAGTCTCTTAAATACAAATAATCTTCATGACTTAATTCTAACTTTCTTGTCATTTCCAATTGACTTTCATTTTCTCCAGTAGTTCTCTTTTGGTATTCAGCCTTATCTGCATATTTTGATATTAATAATGATGAATTAAATGTTTGAAATTTTACAGCATCTACTCCACACTTTTTGGCTTCATCTACCATTTTTTTTGCAAGTTCTTTACTTCCATTATGATTACATCCAATTTCTGCTACAATATATACCTTTTTCATATAATGCCCCTTTCGTTTTTCTCTATAAACTTTTCTGGATCATAAAACAATTCAATATTTTCTTTAATTTTTTTATCATCCCATTTAACCCAATCTATTTTTATTAATTTTGATATTAAGTTCTCATTAAATCTATATTTTATTAACCTAGCTGGTACCCTCTTAGAACCGCATAGGGTTGCACGTTTTTTGTTACTACAGCACCTGCTCCAATTATGGCACCTTTTCCAATTTTTACTCCAGGAAGTACTATTGAATTTGCTCCAAGCCATACATCATCTTCTATTACTACTGGTTCTTTTTGTAATATTTCTATGTCTTTATCAATAAAACCACGTGAAGAATAATATAAAAAAGGATTAGTAGATATAAAATTAGTTGGATGGTTCATTGAACCTATTTTTACTCCAGGTGCTATGCTACAAAAAGCATCTATTTTTGTGCCTCTAGCTATGCTTGATATACTATATCCATATGTATATTTACCAATTTCAATATCATATTTATTTTTGATAAATTTTCTTTTATATTTACTATCTTTTGAATCTATTTTAGATATAATAGAAAAAATAACTTTTTCTATAAATTTTCTCATCCTAACATTGCTCCTTCTTTTATTATTTTTGCTGGAACTCCAGCAACAGTAACATTATCTCCTACATTTCTAATTACAACTGCACCTGCTCCAACTGTTGACCAAGCACCTATTGTTAATTGACCAATTGTAACTGATGAACTACCTATAAAACTGCCATCTCCTACAACAACATCTCCATTTATAACCATATTAGTAGATAAATTGCAATGATTTCCAACTTTACAGCCATGTTCTACCAAAGCTCTTGTATTAATTATTGTATTGTCTCCTATAATTGCCTTACTATTTACTACAGCAAACTTTCCAACAAAACAGCCTGTCCCAATAGTCGCATTTTTAGAAACAATTGAAGATTTATCTATTACATTAATTAATTCCAAATTATATGATTTTAATTTATCAAACCAGTATTTTCTTCTTTTGTTATTTCCTATCGCTATAAAATAACAATACTTTTCTTTATCTTTTATACTTTCTAAAGAATTAGCAATAATACTTATTCCTAAATGTTCCTTTTTCTTAGAAAATTCATCTATAAAGCCTTCAACTTCATATTTAGAATAATCAATAGAGTCAAGAACTGATTTTGCATATCCACCTGCCCCAATAATTATTAACTCTTTCATATTATATTCCCTTGCTTTCTCATTAAATTATTTCTTATTACTTTTCTTAAATTATTTTATTTTTTCATTAACCCAATTATTGTTTCATAATCTTTTGTTTTTATACTTTCTATTATTATTTTTCTATTTTTTAATAAAAAAATTATAATTAATACTGTTACAACACTGATTAAAATATATCTAATTAAGTTAAACTTATATAATAGTAATACTATTGGTATTATAGCTATCGATATTAGTAAAAATTTTAGGAAGAATTTTTTGTCGTAATAATCTCTTTTTATTTTTTTTACTAATAAACTATGAAATATAAATAATAATATAAAACTAATTAATGTTGTATAAGCTGCTGCAATATAACCACATAAAGGTATAAATATATAATTTAAAATTATATTACTAATTGCTGCTAATATAGTTCCTAAAGCAATTAATTTTTGTTTCTTATAAAACGCCTCTATGTTTACATAAAGGGAATATACAAACTTAAATATATCTGCGACCATAACTGGTGGTATTACATAAACTGCATGCATATACTGTTTTCCGCCCATAATGAATAATATCTCGGGTGCAATTAATATATATATATATACTATTAATAGAAAAAATAAAAAATATGGTTTAGATTTACTTTTCAGTGTATTATATTTTTTTTCATCTAACATATCAAAAGTCCATGGTGCCCAGGCATTATTCATTGAACCCCAAAGCGTAGTTACAAACACCGTTGTTGTATATGCGATAGTATAAAATGCCGTAGAATCACTATTGATTAATTTTGTAATCATTATTCTATCCGATGTATTTAAAATATTCATAGATAAAAGATGAAATAAGGTTGGAATTGCAATTATTAAAGCATATTTGCAATATTCTTTTTTTATACTTCTACCTTTTATTATAAAATAAAAATATATTAGTGCATAAACAATTATCTGTGGAATATAAAATCCATAAATTCTAGCCAATAGAGCATTTTCTTTATATATTAATGTACATATTAAAGAAATTACTACTGAAAAAACACTACTTCCTATTGATATTAATGTAGATAGCTTATATTTATATTCAAATCTATTTTTTACCTGTAACATATCTATAGAAGAACAAAAAAATAGGTATACAAATATTAAATTAATTATGTTCCTATCCATCATTAATAAATTTTCAAAAAATGTTGGAAAAATTAGTGTTAGTATATAAAAGAGCGTTACTATTCCTGAAGATAATAACAAATTTGAAGATATAAAAGAATTTATATCTTCTTTATAATCATATTTAGCAAGCATTAAAGCTGATTGTAAATTAAATGTTGTTATTATTACTAATATAACTACCCATGATGCAATATTAGAATATATACCTATGTCTTCAGGGCTCATTATTCTAGTAAATATTGGCATTGATATGAATGTAATTCCCTTTACTATAAAATTAGAAATTGTATACCATACTCCTGCTTTTATAACTTTATTATCTTGCTTTTTATCCATATCGCTTGTTTTTGTATTCATTATTATTCCTTTCATAAAATTAAATATAAGTTATGTAAAAAACAATTACATTTTTTCTATAATATCTGATATTTTTAATAACAGTACCATTTCGATATAAATTACTAACCTTATTCATTTTTTATTGTCTATACGGTTATTAATCTCTTCTTATATATTTTTCCAATGTCCTAACTAGTTTTTATGTTATATCTTGCATTAAAAGAATAATTTTACCTAGTTAACGTGCATCTTTTTGAATATTTTCTAAATGAGTTAAATAATTTAATTATTTTTCATAAAAAATCCAATCCATATAATAGTTATATTATTCAAATTTTATCATTATCAAGATATTTACAGCAATTTTTGTTACTATTAAATTTAAATTATCTTTAAATTTTGATATTCACCTATAACTTTTCATATTGATTCTATATGCTCATTTGTACAATTTTTTATTATATCTTCTTTTAATTACGTTATCATTCCATATTAAAATTCTTTTACTCTATCAAACTTTTCATAATTATTTTTTATAAAGTTTTCAAAATCAATAATACTTTCGGGTAATGTTATTACATTGTTTTTTTCTAAATTGATTTTATTTATAAAATTAGTAAATTCAATTAACATATTAGAATCATTTTTATTTTTAATTTTATATAACATTACTGCATAGGGATAGTTCTTTTTTATTAAATAAAATGGAGAAATGCAACCTGTTGAATATTCAGATATTAATAGTGTATTAGTGCAATTAAATGTATTAATAATCATTTCAATAGGAATACCATCCTTTAATACTTTATAATTTGTATAATCTATATTAGATTCTATTCTTGGATGTTTTTTTATTATTATATCTTCACTATTTATATATTTTTTTAGTATTTCTAGACACTCTCTAATTGGTTGCATATTTGAAAATCCTTGATCTAAAAATATTACTTTTTTTCCAATATAATCTTTGCAAGATTTATGTACAATACTTTCAAAAACTTTTTTTGTTGTTTCTTCATTATTTATTCTTAATATATTATGTGATTTTAAATCATTTTCGACTAGTTCAGGACAATAACAATAAATATTATTAATATTCTCTGTATAATCCGGATCTAAAAAGATATTATACGCTAGCTCTCCTAAAAATGTTTTTTTAAAAAATATTTTTTTGATATAAGTTCCTAAACCATCATCATATAAATTTAGTTCTAATGAATTTGAATATCTCCTTAATTTATTATAAACTACTCTACATGCAATATCTCCTGATGGTACAAATAATTGAGAATAGTTTTCTGGAATATTTTTATCTTTTTTTATCATCCTTTTCATATAGATTATATCAATAAGCAAATTAATCCTTTGCGAAATATTAATTTTTCTATTACAAATTTTTAAATATTCCGCTGAAATCAAATTTCCATCTATTTGTTTTTTTACTAGTTCTTCAAATTGCTTTAAGTTATTATTCAATAAAATTACATCTACATTTTTAACTCTGTATGTTTTGATTAAATTAATTGAACTAATAAGTTGATATGGCGTATAAATAAGAAAAAGTGATTTTTCCAATATCATAACCCCCTTAAAAATAACTATTTTTTATACTTGATAAACTTTTCGAATAGCAATTACCATAACAATTATATAAGTGTATTCAAAAATGATTTTTATATTTTTTTGATTTTTACATTTTTACTATTCTTCCATTTTGTTTATTTCTTATATTGTATAATTATATTATACATTTCTTTATTTTTCAACATAATTCTACCACTTATATAGTTTGGTTTCTCTTAAACTACTTTTCTTATTTTTTCTTTATCTAATTATTTAGATTTTTTGATTATTTTTTGCTTCTAATATGCAATTCTTAATATAGCAATATGTTCTACCTTCGTATCTAACCATAGTATTAGCTTGCTTTTTTTAATATTCTTCAACTTTTATATCCGTTTCTTTATTAATATGCACATATGTTGAATTCATAATTATAGCAATATATTGTCTTAATTTCATTGTATAATCAGTCATTTCATATTTGTTAGTTTATTAGAGTCAATTTCATCTATTATCTACATCTATATGTTATATGTGCACTTTATTGAAAACTCCTATATATACTTAATTATTTGAATTTGATATATTGTTATAAAATCAAATGTTATAGTAGTTTATTTTCTTTTCGAGAACTAAATATAATATTCTTTTTTTAATTTATCCATCTTAAAATGAAGACATATCTCGTATAATCCCTTATAAAGTTTTCCTTTCTATTTTTCTAGTGTTAGATAATCTTTTTGATTTTACTTTCAAATACAAGTCCTGACATTTCAACACCAATTGCTAAATATTTAAAAATATTTATCTCTCATAAAAAATCCTTATATTTAATCTATATCCTTAATCTATATTTGTATATAAAACATGTATCAATTAAATTTTACATTCTATAAATCTTGTTTACTATAATTTATTGCATTAAGTATAAAAAAATATATATAATCTACATTTTACCTACCTACATAATATTTCGAAATACATAAACTAACTTTCACCTTTATTTTCTGTATTTCTATTTCTTTCTAAATTATTAAAATCTAAATATATAAATGGAGCATATAATAATATATTTATCCCAAATATAAATTCAGTTGGAAATATTAATACAATAGTCAAAAAAGTTGCAATCCAGTTTATACCTTTTAAATTCAATAAATTCTTTATTGAAATAATTATAAAATATATCATTCCTATATATCCAAAATATAAATAAATTCTTGGAAATGCAGGAATATATTCCTCTATTTTTAAGACCCCATTACCAAATATTCTTTCACTTGAAGTAGTAGTTTCATCTTTAAAAATCAAATCATAATTTCCAAATCTTCCTTCTGTTGCATTTCCTTCAATAAAAGTCCTGTTTACAAACATTTTATAGCTATCAGTCCTTATATACCATAAAGATAAAATAACTATTGAAAGTACTATTATTATAAAATTAATTGAGTATTTGCTTAATAAATATCTAAAATTTTTTATAAAATATATAAAATAAATTATAGCCACTAGTATAATAGCTGTACTAGATGTAGATAAAAGCATTGCCACTGTTACTATAATAATTGAGAAATCTATTTTTTTGCTTATACATATTAATTCTATGCCTAAATATAAACCACAATATATTGCATAATGTGATGGCTCAGCAAACACACTTCTTACTCTACCTGCTGAGTTTATTGTTGCAGCATGTTTTTGTAATTTTTCTATAACATCTAGTCCTTGTATGTAACCTGGTATATATTTTCCAGTTAATTTTAATACTATAAATTGTAATATTAAAAATAAGGAAGCAAATAAAGCTGTTATTCTATAAAATTTTAACCCACTTTCAGTATTAAAATACTTTTTATAAAAGCACACTATTATAAAATAATAGAATAATATTCTCATAGTTGGCATAAACACAGTTTCAATATAATCTGAATCTTTCACTAAACATATATATACTATTTGTAAAAGAATATAAATAACAATAATGGCAAATTGTGGTATTATTAAATCCTTTATTTGATCCTTTTTTTTTAAGTCCAATAACATGAACGGCAGTATAGCAATTAATGCAATATCAGCAATAGATAAAGTCGCTATTGGAGTTCCATATATCACTAACATAGGTGATAATATAATTATGTATGTAAATATCTTTTTTAACATTTGTATCCCTTCCTAATAATTTTTATGCACTTATTTTTATTATTTTATCTCCATAATATTTATAACTAACATTTATGTTACATTTTCATAGCAATCATTATAAAATAGCTCTAATTTGTGTAGTACATCATTTACATCATATCCAGCTCTTTTTACATTTTCTGTTTGATTTTCACGTTGAATTTTAGCTACATTTAAATCATATATACATTCTGCCCAATATTTACTATCTTTGCAAAGCGGTATAAATTTCAAATTATCTGTTATTTTAGCATCCTTAGGGACTACCATATCTGATGTAAAACATTTTAAGCCAGAAACTTGTGCCTCAATTAAAACAATTCCTAACCCTTCAAATAAAGATGGAAATACAAAATAATCAAATGCAGAATATAGATAATCTGTATCTGTCCTTATTCCTAGAAACTTTACCTTACTCTCTATGTCTAATTTCTTTACTTTATTTTTAATTTTTTCTTCTAGTGCTCCCTTGCCTACTAATACTAAGTAAGAATTCGGATTCTTTTTCTGATACTCATAAAATATATCTATTAAAAATGTATGATTTTTCTGTTCAGAAAATCTAGCTACATTTCCAATAATTGTACTCTTTTCTTTAATTTTCAATTCATCTCTAATCTTTTTTCTTTTTTCTTCTGAATATGCAAACTTTTCAGTCTCTATTCCATTTTTTATAATAATTGCTTCTTTACTTCTTTCTTTAAATAAATATTCTGCAGCTAAATCTGAACATGCAAAAAGATGTGTTGCATTTTTTAATATTTTTTTTCCTAAATAATTTTTATATATATTAACTACTAGATTTCTACCAGATTGTGAATTATGGCTATGTGCAATCCTAGTTGGAATATTAGCTTTTTGGGCTCTTTCTAAGATTAATCCTGATACTTTATTTAAATGTGAATGAACAATTTTATATTCTTTGTGTTGCTTAAAAAAATCATCTAGTTTCTTTGTATATACTATTTGTCCTACCTTTTGTAAAGCCGGAATATAATAAATTCTTCCTCCCATTTTTTCTATTTCTTCATCAAAAAATCCTTTTCTATTAACAAGAAAATCAAATTGTATTTTTTCTCTATCTATATTTCTATATAAATTCATAAGGAAATTTTCGGTTCCTCCCTGATTCATTCCACCAAGTACATGTAATATTCTAATCATTTTTTCCTCCATATTCATTTTAATAACTATTTTTTAGCATTTCATATATATCATTTATTGAATTAACTATGTAAGTTGGTTTATATTCCGTATCCTCAATATCTTCTTTTTTGGTCTCTCCGGTTAAAACACATATAGATGTAATACCTGCATTAATTCCGCAGGCAATATCAGTATATAATCTGTCACCAATAATTGCTATTTTTTCTAAAGGTACCTTTTCAATTTTTGAAACTATATCTACCATTTCTCTTTTAGGTTTTCCAATATAAGTTGGTTCTCTATTCGTAGCTGTTTTTAACATATTACATATTGATCCACAATCTGGAACAAATCCATTTTCAACTGGACAAACTAAATCTGGATTAGTAGCAATATAGTCTATACCTTTATTAAGTAAATAACATGCATCTTGAATTTTTTTATAATTTAATTCTGTATCAAATCCTACAACTAAAAAATCAATGTGCTCATCAACATTTTCACATATTTGAAAACCTTGACTTTTAAATTCTTGTTTTAATGAATTAGTACCTACAACATATAGTTTTGCATTTTTATTTTTTTGTTTTATATATATAGATGTAGCTTGTGCAGATGTAAACATATTTTTTTCATTTGCTTTAAACCCTAATCTGTTTAATTTCTCTAAATAACTTTCTACACTTTTTGAAGAATTATTAGTTAAAAATATATATTTTTTATTTTGTTTATTTAATAAATTAATAAACTCTATACTTCCTTTAAACACATTATTTTCTAAATATAATGTTCCATCCATATCTAATAAAAACATTTCTATATTTTTTATATCCTCGATCATTGTTATTCTCGTATAATCAATTATATAGAAATATTAATCTATTTAATTGATTAATCCCTTTCTTTTTAATTTTTTATATTAT